>JAPVXR010000007.1 GCA_027214385.1 Cryomorphaceae bacterium 1068
TGGGAAACAGCTACTGAGATCAATAATGATTATTTCGTCGTTGAAAGGGCGAGTGAAGATTTGGATTGGAGGCCGATATTGACGGTGACGGGAGCTGGTAATTCGAATAGTTTACTGACCTATAGTGAGAAGGACCGAGAGCCTTTGAAGGGATTGTCTTATTACCGTTTGAAGCAGGTAGATTACGACGGACAGTTTAGCTATAGCGAGCCTGTAGCGATTTTCAATAATCAAGTTGAGAACTCCGAGGATGTCTTTATGTATCCGAATCCGTCCAGTTTGGGATCCGTATTTTTGAGAATACCTGAGGGACTTAATGGTTTCCGAACGGAGCTCAGGCTTTTCGATCTGTCGGGTAAGCTATTGCAGACGGAGCTTTACGATGCCAACTCGGATGTGTACGAAATGAAGTATGGGGATTTGATACCGGGGATTTATTTGATTCAGATCAATTCAGAGATGCTGAACGATACGAAGAAGTTGGTTGTGAAATAGACAGAAGATTTTAAATATCACGATTTAGAACAAATACAACGAGTTAGGGAGGGGCCATTTTGGAGCCTCTCTTTTTTTTATATATTAAATTAGCCAAGTAGTTTTTTGTATTTTCGCATAACACCCATCTACTATTCATGTCCAAACAGGATAGATTTTCTGAATTGGTTTCTATCTATTCCGCCTTGAGTCGGAATGAAAAAGAAACCGTATCGATATACACCAAGGCTTTTGAGAACAGATCTCACAAGGACTTTAAAGAAATCGGAGGTTTAATAGATCTGATTGATGCCAATCCGGATATTAGCCGTGTTAAGGCCGCCAAGGCGCTTAAGATCGACAAGATGCCCAAGCTTCAGCAAAATTCGTTGATTCTAAGAACAAAGGATATTGTATTGGAGTGCTTGACGCTGACTCAAAATATTGATCGACCGGGAGAGTATAGCAATCAGTTTCGGAACAGGTCTTTGAATCAGAAGCGCCTGGAGCAATCGAAAATATTTTTGTCCAGAGGAGAGCAGGAAATTGCCGAAAAGCTACTTCAAGAAATAGAAAACAGAGCGGAAAAATACGAGTTGTTTGATCAAGTTGTGGAGGCCAAAGAATTGTTGAAGTTTTCTTATTCGACTTATCGGGCATCTCGAACCATCATCCGGTATGAGTCTGAAATAAAGCGCGCCAATGAGTTGAATCACCATCTCCACGAGGCTAGAAATATCTATGCAGATTTTTTGTTCCACTTGAGACGTGATGAGAATAATCTCGAAGAACAGAAGGAGCGATTAAGCAGGTTAAAAGAACTTGAGACCACATCAAGATCTGCAACAATCGGATTTTTACGCGCTATGGGGGAAGTATCTCTTATGCAGAGAGCTGAGGAGTATGAATCGGCTATAAAGTTGATGGAGGCACTAGTGGAAATAAGGTTATACAGTCCACCGCTTCAATCCAACCAAGGTGTAAGTGAACTGAAAACGGAAATAGGAGAAACCCAAGTGGCTCTCAGGAATTTCAGGACGGCGCGAAACAGTTTTATCGCTGCGGATCAGCTGGTAAAAAACGATACCTACGAGAGTTATCGGAATCGGAAGAATCTAATGTTACTCGATTTTTACGAGTCAAACTTGTATGGGCTCGATGAAGAAATCGAAAAGAAAATTTCGTCATTCTATACATCGAGAATTCCCTATGCCTCGGCTTTTTATCACTTCTTAAAGGCGCTATATCTCCTCTCCGAAAAGAACTATTCCAAGGCGGCAGAAATATTAAGTGCAGAAATTGAAGCGATCAAGGACACTTCTGACGAGGAGCGATTTTATCGAAACGTTTATTTGTTCGTTGCAGGTTTTGGCTTGCAAAAAACAAAGAAACGGACAGGAAAGAGTCACTGCGCACAAGCTCTCGTGAATCTGTCAAAGATGAAAAAGACCAAGCTCAGCGATAGAGAGCTATTGATCATCACGATTTTCAGTCAGATCAAATCGGCCGGATACGATATGAAACGGTTTTTGACCCTGAACGCCAAACAATTAGAAAGGCTAGAGAGCAATCGCCCCGGATTGAGATGGGTTCCTCTTTCAGACGAGGTTATTCCACTTCAGAATTGGATTCACCATCAGATTGACAGGCGAAAGAAACTCAATAAGATCTCCTAGTCTTTTGCCTTTGCATTCCGCAGGACGTAAACCAATTCATCGACATTGGTATCGTTCAATTCGAGAGTCCCTGTCAGAGTAATTCTCTGATCGGTTTTAAAGGTTTGATCGGGCTGAGCAAAGTAAACCGCCATGACTGATTCGGGCCCTGCGTTTCCGCAAAAGAAGCAAGCGCTGAAGGGAAAAGCGGATAATACGTATTGGTTCAATTCAACATCGACAGGGATGATGTAGCCTGTGATTGCGATTTCTTGTCCATCGAGGGACTTTTGCTTTTCCTTAAAGAGGGGATAATACACGTACATATCATCAGACTCCAGGTAGACATCTTTGAAGGTGATGTCCATTAAATTGGTCCATGAGGTTTCCGTTTGTGCTTTCAGCGAAAGCATGGAGAAGAGGGCAATAATAATGAGCAGAGTCTTATTTGACATCGGATGAAAGTACTTTAGAAACATCAATTTTAACTGTTCTCAAGGCGGGCAATAATGCTGCCAAAAGCGATAGCAATAGGGTAATTCCAACGATAATCCACTCGCTCGGAGAAACGTTTAGGAAGGAGATAGTGATTCCAAATTGATCTCCTGCATAGTCATTCAAAGCAAGAATTCCCGTATGCGAAACGAGGAGGCCAAGAACGATTCCGACGAGGCTGAGCAGGAGAGCCTCGATCATGATCATGAGGAAAACCTGAGCACGTGTAGCTCCCATGGAGCGAATAAGGGCCAATTCAAATACACGGTCTTTCAGTGAATTAACCATAGATACGAAGATACTTACGGCACCGAGGAAGAGCACCGATAGCGCTACGATGCGTAAAGTCGAAATTCCAATGGCAAATAATTCGAAGAGTCTGTTCACTTCTATGGATGGAAGAGCCGCTTGCATGGAGGTTTTGTCGTTCACCATTCGCGGGAGGCTAATCATGCCCATTTTATTTTTGAACTTCACCAGCATGGCGGTAATTTCCTTTTCGGCTGAGTCTCCCTCATGAGCATGAACCTCCCAGATACTCTCCGGTTCGGTTAGGATCAATTTGTCCAAGACAGAACCCGAAGGTTTGAGTATTCCCTTGACGGTAAAAGGGTGATCTTCGTGGGTTTCGGCTCCCTCATCGGCGCCGTGAGCACTGTAGAAGTTATCGCCCACTTTCAAGCTATTCTCGGTAGCTACGATGGAGCCAACCACCGCTTCAAAGGGAGCTTGATAGAGTTGACCATCAAGGATTTCAGCATCGTAGAGCTGGATGTAGTCATGAGACGTACCGATAATTCTTCTGCCCTTGTAGCTATCGCCATAGGAGAGCTGAATGGTAGATTCGACGAGTCGATTCTTTGCGAGTTGCTCAGCTTCCGCCAATGGGATATTGCCCGTGGGATTATCTATTTGGTAAACTGCTGAGAGGATGAGTTGGAGGGGGCTGCCCTTTGCTCCCACTACCATATCCACGCCGCGGATATTCTTTTTGAAGCCCTCATCTAAGGCTCCTCCGACCAGCACGAGCAAAGAAGCGAGAGCCACACCCATGGTGAGCATGATGAGGGTGAGGATGGCCGGGTAGGGCTTGCTCGTAATATTCTTCAAGCTTATTTTGACCAAATTCATAGTTCCACTTGGTTTTCAAATTTGGGCTTGAGTCGATTATCATGGGTCACGATGACCAAAGTGGCTCCATTTTTTTCGGCTTCATTGACCAATAAGTCCAAGACTTTCATGGCATTCACATCGTCGAGGCTTGAAGTTGGCTCATCGGCTAGAACTATATCGGGCGAGGTAGACATAGCTCTGGCAATGGCTAAGCGCTGACGCTCCCCACCACTGAGTTCGTTGGTTTTCTTTTTGGCGTATTTGTCAATCCCCAATTCCGTCAAGAGATCCATGGCAAAAGATGTATTTACTTTCTTGGCACCGAAATACTGGGCAGCCATCACATTTTCCAAAACATTCAAGGATTGAATAAAGGAGGCTTGCTGAAAGATAAAGCCGATGTGCTTCCCTCGAAAGGCATCTCTTTGACTTTTAGTCATGGCGGACATTTCCTCATCTTGAATCCAAATCTCACCCGATTGGATCGAAGTGAGACCACCTAGGAGATGGAGCAAGGTGGTTTTCCCCACACCCGATTTTCCTGATATCAAAAGGTGTTGGCCTTCACGACAAAGAATATCGGGAAAGTTGATTTTTTCATCGGAAGCATAGCGATGTGAAAGCTGTGAGGTTCTTAAGACAATGCTTTTTTCGTCCATAGATGCTTTCGCAAAGTTAACGATAAGAAAACGTATGGGTTTGACAATTGTGTAAATCGGAAGTAACCTTTTCCATCGGATGATGACCCATTTAGTAGCAGGTAGTCCTACTACTCATTAGATTGACTTTTTTTATCTTCCTTTTGCGTTATTGATGCCTGTTAGCTTAAACAGTAATTCGTGAGCTCAGCCGCTTACTGCGTCTTCGGTTGACGCAAAGTGCAGCAAAAGTCAAGAACCAAAAAATGCTTCTGCCTGCTCTGCAATTGATGCAAAAAATCATGAAACAAGTCATCTCTCACATAGATTGAAGGCTTTTCCTTTTCTTAGGGAAATGAATTTGTTCACTCAGGTACCATTTCCCGATGCGAAGAAAATGATCGATTACCAATCACGATTGGTTTTTATCGGGAGTTGTTTTACCGAGGAAATCGGAAGGTGGTTAAGTGATTTAAAGTTCACGAGTCATATCAACCCCTATGGAATCACTTACAATCCCATCAGTATGGCCAATCAAATCAAGGACTCACTAGAGGGGAGAGATTTAAAGCGAAAGGATATTCAGGAAAAAGACGGGTCTTTTTTTCACCCCGATTTTCACAGTTCGATGAATCGATCGTCCATTGATGATTTTCAAAAGAATGCGAGAGAGAGCGGAGAGGTTTTGCGAAAGGAGTTGAAATCTGCTGATTTTCTCTTTCTCACCTTTGGCACCTCCATTGCCTTTGAATGGAAAAAGTCAAATCAGGTAGTCAATAACTGCCACCGGTTGCCTTCGGGTGATTTCAAGAAAGTGATGCTTTCTGAAAAAAGGATGACTGAAGAATTGGTCACTGCGATTGAGCAAATCAAGGCAGTCAATCCAAAAGTTGGAATTGTTCTAACCGTCTCCCCTATTCGTCATTTGCGACATGGAGCCGTGCAAAACCAGCGTTCGAAGGCGCGGCTATTGAAATTATGCGAAAGCCTAGAAGCTCAATTCAATAGTTGCACCTATCTTCCCATCTACGAGTTGGTCATGGACGAATTGAGAGACTACCGCTATTACCGTCAGGATGATTTGATTCACCTTAATGAAGGAGGTTTGGAGGTGATCAAAGATCGTTTTATGACGAGTATGATTGATTCGGCGAGTTTCCCAACGATTCGTAAAGTCGAGAAATGGCAGAGGTCGATAACTCACCGCATTCAAAATGAGGAAAGCGAAGGGGCTAAGAAGTTTAAGCAGCAGCTGATTGAGTTGACCGAAGGGTTGAATAAGGAATTGCGCGGACGTTTTAGTGAGGAACTGACTCGACTTAAATCATCGTAAAAGGATCTTCGAACTTGAATTTCACTCCCAATTTTTCTTTGGACCATTGGGCTTCTATTTTTTTCCCAGTGGAATTATCATTTTGATCGAAGGAGGGGATTTCCAGATTCATTTTAGCCGCCATGGTTCGGTAGTATTCTTCTTTGTTTGGATGCCAGGCTGCCGCAGCATGAAAAACTCTGCCAGATACATTTTCTGCGGAGAGAATAGCAGAAGTCATTGCAATCAAGTCTTCGCGGTGAACGAGATTGACGGGGTTCATTGGTCCCGAGACGCCTTTCCTACCCGCCAGAAACTTGGCAGGATGTCGGTTGCCCCCCACTAAGCCCGCAGGTCTCAAGATCAAGGTTTCACAAGAAGAAATCGAAAGGAATCGTTTCTCGGCATCGAATAGAATGTGCCCACCCGTGGTTGAAGGAATAGGAAGCGTTTCTTCATCCACACGTCCTTCATTTTCACCAAACACTCCTGTGGAAGAAACGAATAAGGCGCGTTTGATGGGTGATAATGCTATGCCGTCAAGAACGACATCCATGATTTTTCGGTAGTTGCTTTCAGCGTTTTGACTTCTCGAATTGGGTGGGATATTTAAAACGAGGAGTTCTGCATCGAATACATCAGACAAAGGAGTACCTAAGGGCTCCGGATTGAAGGTGAGCGGTAAAGTCTTTATACGGGTTTGTTGATCAGAGACATCTCTCTTGGTTCCAAAAACGTCGTATTCATTGTTCAATGCCTTTGCAAGTTCCAGCCCGAACCAGCCCAATCCGACTATGCTCAATCGTTTTTTCATATGTCAAAGAGAAGGTTGCCGTTTTCTACTCTGATTTTATCCGTTTTCAGGAATCCGCAGAGCAATTCATGGTTCATCATCCGTTCGGCATTGCCAAAAGCGGCTTTTCCATTTCCATCAAAAAGCAAAATATGATCCGCCATCTTGAAGGCCAAGGCCAAATGGTGGGTAGACATTACAATGGTCTTTCCTTGGATGGCAAGGTTTTTTAATACTTGGACAAAATCCAAAGCTGCGGGTAAGTCAAGGTGGGTTGTAGGTTCGTCGAGAAAAAGAATATCAGTATCCTGTGCCAAGAGTTTTGCGAGCATGGCTTTGCGAAATTCGCCATCGCTGAGCGTGGTGAGTTCCTTTTCTTTTAAGGAAGTGATGCCAACTGTTTCGATAACCTCATCAATTTTGTCATGATCCTGAGCGCTCAATTTCCCGAAAAATCCGGTGAAGTTGCTTCGGCCAAGGGCGACCAGTTCTGCTACGGTAAAGCCTTCCACTCTGGCGAAATTGCTGTAAAGCGAAGCAGCGACTTTCGCTTTTTCTTTCCGATCAAAGTCAGAAAGATTCCTTCCATCCCAAGATACTTTTCCAGATAAGGGTTCTTGAAGGCCATTCAAGACGCGCATTAAACTGGACTTTCCGCTACCGTTTGAGCCAATGAATGCTGTTACCGAGCCTTTTGGTAAAAGCAGATCGAGTTCTTTTACCAGAATTTTAGCACCGTAGCCTACCGATATTTTTTCCGTTTGGATCATGTCAGTATGCGGCTTTTTCGTCCTTTAAAGACGAGGTAGATTACCACAGGTGCACCCATAAAGGCACAAACAGTGTTTAGAGGAACGGCGTACTCACTGAAGGGCAATCTTGCAATGAGATCACAGAGAACGGCCAAACCACCCCCTAAAATGAGCGTAGCAGGAAGCACAGTGCGGTGATTGGGCGTAGAGAATAGCATTCGCGCCAAATGGGGAGCAGCCAGTCCGATAAAGGCGATAGGGCCGCAAAAAGCGGTGATTATTCCCACCATAAGTCCCGTTGCAATAACCAACGTGAGTTGGAGTTTTTTGACGTTCACTCCCATGGTCTTGGCGTGGAGCTCTCCGGGCAGAAGGTGATTGAGCGGTTTGATAAAAAAAGGAGAGATGAAAAAAATGAGTAGGAGCGGGATCAATAAAATCGGGAGTTGGTTAAAGGCGATGTTGGAGAAACTACCGAAACCCCAGAAGACGAATGTTTTTAAAGAAGTTTCATCGGCATAAGCTTGGAGCAGACTGACCATTGCCGAAGTAAAAAAACCGAGCATGAGGCCAACGATGAGCACTGATGCAATGTTGGCAAATCGATGGGCGACGGCCAGAATGACGAAAAGCACGGCTATGGAGCCGATCGCTGCGGCAGATACCACAGCCAATTGCGATGTGGCTAAGATACCGCCACCAAGGGTGAGAATCCCAACGGCGAGGGAAGAACCGCTAGAAAGACCCAAAACTGAAGGACCCGCCAGAGGATTTCGAAAAAGAGTTTGCATAAAAAGTCCGCCCAAAGCCAATCCTGCGCCACCTGCAAGCGCGGCGAATGTGCGTGGTATGCGCGACTCGCGAATGATGATATTCTGGAGTTCATCTCCACCTCCAAAAAATGCTGAAAAGGGAATGTCGACCGACCCCAATAAAAGGGATGCGGGCACCAGCACGATTAGAATCAGGAAGCAGAATATCCACTTGACCGCTTTGGACATGGGCCAAAGATAAGCGTAGTAGTCAGATTAGTGGATCGGTTCGAAATAATGGAAGGTCGAGTCGGATTCGACATTCGGGTGGAAGATGTGGTAAAGGTCTGATAGAATCAGATGAGGCTCCATGATGGCATCACCGAAATAGTCTTTTTCAGCCGTATTACAGATAAAAATATTACCGTCTTCGAAAGCTTTCAGATTCTCATAGAGCGGACTCATTTCCAGAATATCTGCTGAGGTAAACGGGTCCTCCGACGATACGACCAAACCCCAATAGTCGGCTTCAGAGATGGTGACCAATGCCTGTTCAAAATCCAATTCGGCACTTTCTTGACCTTCGATATGATCGAAAGTGTATTGCGCTCCCGCGTCTCTGATGAACTTGGCAATGTAGCTATCGCGGCCGGGGGCGTACCAAAAATCTCCGTAGCGGCTGCCCGTAAATGCCGAAGGTATCGTGGAATGATACATTGCTTGACTTTTTACTTTCAAGTACTCCTTTTCCACTTCATTAAAAATTTCAGCCGCTTCATCATATTTGCCGATAAGGCATCCTACCACTTTGATCCACTCGGCTCTACCAAGGGGATGTGACTCTTTGTAATCCATGAGCAGAACTATGGGAATTCCCAGCTCTTCGTATCGGGAAAAGTCGGCTTCGCCAAAGCTGTAGGCAAAAACTACATCGGGGTTTAGTTCCAATAATCGTTCAAAGTCGAGACCGTCACCCGAGATCATTTCAACAATTCTTTCTGATTCAATCAAGTCGAGAATGCGCCGGTTCTTGACACGGTCCGTATAAGTCATTCCCTTCACGGTGGTCAGAGCATCAAGGTGATCGAAAAAAGCACCGAAGGTGGTGCTGTTCAGAACAGCTGTTTCGATGGGAATGGAAATTCCACTTGTGTCTGATTTAGTCAGCGAATAGGTTCCCAGAATATCGGTCGTGTCTTGTGGATTTCGAACTGTTATGTCGTACCCATCGTCTGTCGCATTTATCGTAAACCCCGAGGCAAACTTAACTTGAAGTGCAGTGGTGTTATCGTTGACTACTTTCTTTTGCTCGTTTTCAGTAGCTGTGCAACTGAAAAGAAAAAGACAGATAAAGGGAAGATATTTAATCATCTTAAGGTTGATCTATTAGAATCTTATGCTAAAGTATAAGTCTAATCGGTTTATGACCACATTGGGTTTTAAGGATAGACTTAGAAAACGGGTAGAAAAAAAGCCCGACTTGAAATTTCAAGTCGGGCGGAATATCAATTTCAAATAGTTACTGACTAATCAGGACAGCCAGGGAATAGGGAAACCGCTGTACTAAAAGGGGCTTGAGTGAGTGGAGGCAGTGTAAAAGAGACCCGAATTTCATCAAGGATGTCGTTTTCATTTAGTTCGAAAAACTCTTCGGGAATCATGGTCAACGAGAATATCCCATCACCTTCAGGTACCATTTCAACCTTGGACTCATCGGTTACTTCCAGTATCTGATAAGGTCCACCGTTCACTTTATACTGGAATCTCGCGAAATAAGCGTCACCACCTTGGAGCCCGGGATTGGCTTCCTTGTTTGTATCATAAGAGATTGCAAAAAAATCGTTTTGAAAGAATGTCGTTGGAAAAGGACAAACTTTATCAAAGCAACCGACGGGTTCGGGAATAATGTTGAGGTCAGGAGATTTCTGCTCAGGAAGATCTGCAGGGGCTCCATTCTGTTCTTTGATCAGGAAATCAATACCACTTTCGTAGAATTGTGCTGCAGGCACCCCATAGAATTGCACCATAGAAGCTCCAAGAAAATCGAAGTACCAGAGGTTCGGGTCAGATTCATCTTGAGTCAACTTTAAGTTTTCATTTGAAGCTCCCCAGTCACCGTTTTTGGTATCAAAAGTTTCCCCTCCGATTGTGAGGTCGGGTCTTGCTTCATTTGGATTCCAGGCCCAGATATAGAGTGGGTTGGTCTCTTGATCTCCATCCAATAATTCGGGGCAATCGCAGTCTGAGGAAGACACGTCTATGTAGAGTCTTGCGGGTGCGGTAACATCCGTAGGTGCGGGATCAAAATAAATGCCTTGGGCTGTAGCTAGTGAACTCCATCCTATGGCGAGAGCAATGAGTATGATTGATCTAAGTTTCATTTCTTTTGCTTTATGACTTTCTTACAAATACCAGTCTATAACCGAGAACGGCTTTTTCTTCACCGTCGATGTTACAAAATCTTTGAACATTCATTTTAAGTTCTGAGTCCACTATTCGAGTTGGACCTCCCAAAGGTGAATTGATCGTTTGATCGTCAGAAACCAGTGTAATGCTCGATGGAGTCAATGGATCATTAAAAGACCAGGTACCTGCATCAGGGAAAAAATTAACTCCGTCACCCGAAAAGCTTTCAAAAGTGCCATCAGCTTCAAACTTGATTTCGAGTAGATCTGTACCTGACGTGTAATACTCTGAAATATCTCTTTCAGGTTTAGCCGGATTTCCTTCATCGACCAAAAACACTTGACTCACTACCCAGCCTGTAGCTACCAAACCATCTGTTTTGCCAAATGGCTCTCCAATTTCGGGGTCATCCTCTTTACATCCCACAATAGCTACTGCGAAGAAAAGGATGAGATATAAATAACGTGCTTTACTTTTCATTTTTCTCATTTTAATTACAGCCCCCTCCCGGGTTTAGCGAAAATAAATCTGTTCGTTCAGTAGAAGGGAACTGAAGGATCATTCCATTACAGTCATATGGAACTCCTCTTACAATAACCTCTTCACCTTGAGAGCCGATTCTCTTTAAATCGTGATATCTCTGACCAGTCGTAGGAAATTCCAACCATCTTTCCAGTCGGGCTGCTTCGATTATATCCTCGGGAGTAGCAGATGCGATAAGATCGTATACATTGCTTCCGTAGGCTCTTTCGCGAATGTCATTCACATCTTGAATGGCTTGCGAAAGGTTTGTTCCCAATTCAGCGGCTGATTCAGCTCTGATCAATTTCATTTGAGTAATGGTTAAAAGCGGAATATGGAAGAATTCTGCTTCAAACATATCCGTTACATAGAACACACTCTCTTCTTGATCAACTGATTGGTACAGCAACGGCCGCGGACCGATATCTCCATTCACCTTTTGAGCGTTGTAATAATCCTCGCTAAAGTTGAGTGTAGTCACTTGGTCAGGACCTGAATAGTAGTTCCCTCTCAAGCCTCCGTTTCTAGAATCAACCGTTCCATCAGAAGGTCTGGTTCCCGAGAAAATGTAAAATATAGCCTCAGGTGAAACCTGTGGGTACTGATATCGATTAACATCGCTGTCTAGATCATAAGGAGACTGACTGACAACTTCGTTTGCCAACTCATAGGCGAGATCGTATTCATGCATTTGAAATCTCACTTCTGCCTCCAATGCCAGGGCCGCCCATCTGGTGGCATACACCGATGGAACATCATCCAGATTGGCTTTAGCAAAACTGAGGTCCGAGAGGACCTGAGCATAAACATCTGCCACAGACGCTCTGGGTAGGTTTTGAATTTGAGATTGTAGTCTGATAGCAACACCCGGATGAGAATTATCAGCAGTCCAATCATAAGGATGAGCCCAGCCTCTTACAATATCAAAGTGACACATTGCTCTAATAAATCTCGCTTCGGCTATTAACTTATCGGGATTAATACTAGAATTTGTATAGTCAACTAAATCTACATTCTCGATCACTGTGTTTGCTCTCAATGGGCCGCGATAAAGATCTGTGAAAATGTCGCCGACGTTTCCGTTAAAAATACTCGTATTGCGCAACCATACTGAAGTGTAATCATCCTGCTGAAATGGTCGTTCAAGATTATCGCTCAATAGAGTAAATAGATTCTGTGCATTTCCATTGTATGTATTTCCCATCACATCGTAAGCTGAAATCAATACTTCACGCACATCTTCGGGAGTTTCAATGGCATTTTCGGGTAGTACGTCATTACCGTCTTCAGGGGGTGTCTGCTCTAGCAAATCTTCACAAGAAGCCAGAACCATGAACAGAGCGAAAATGGCTACGATCGAAGGTTTTCTCTTATTTATAGAATAGGTCATTTTCTTAGAATCTAAGGTTTAATGCAAGATTGAAGCTCATTTCCTGTGGAGGAGTGAGGTATGTAATATTCGGACTTAGGTTCATGTCCGCTGCGTTCTCAAAGTCACGGGCAATCTCCGGATCCAGACCGTCGAAGTTTGTAAATGTCAAGAAGTTAGAAGCGCTAGCTGTAATTGAAGCACCTTTGAAATTTGCTGTACCCACATTGAAAGCAGGAACATTGTAAGTAACACTGAGTCTTCTTACGCGCAAGTAATCTCCGTCTTTGAGCCATTGTGTAGTGTTATTGTTAAAGGCATTGTCCAATCCATAGTTTTCAACTCTTTGAGAAAGTCTCGCAAATTCGGCTTCATCACCTTCTTGCCTCCAGCGATCAAATACCTCAGTTCTCATGTTCCAGTTTGTAACAACTCCATTTTGTCTTTTGCTTGATGAGTCATAGATGTCACTACCAATGCTGAACACCATGACTAAACCTACGCTCCATCTGCCAAATTCAAATGTATTGGTAAGTCCACCTACTGCAACGGGTAGAACTCTTCCTACCGCTCTTCTGTCTGCCGGATCCCAGGTGTTGGTTGGATTTCCATTGATATCCTGGTAAACATTTCTTCCCGTTGTAGGATCAACACCTAAGAAAGGTACCAAGAAGTTGGTTCCGACAGGTTCACCAACCACTACGCGCGTATCGTTCGTTCCTCCGCTAATGGCATCTTCGCTGTAGCTTCCAATGTCTACAATTTCGTTGTAGTTATAGGCTATGTTGAAGTCTGTTCTCCATGTAAAACTTTCTCTATCCATCATTACAGCTCCTAGTTCAAACTCAATACCTCTATTCACAATTTCACCTAGGTTATCCCACCAACCTTCGATTCCTGTGCTCGGTTGCGGAGTTATTTCCAAGAGGACATCCGTAGTTTGTTTGTTGTAAAATGAAAGTGTTGTTGTGATTCGATCATCAAGGAATCCCATCTCTACGGCCACGTCAATTACGTTGGCTGTTTCCCATTTCAGATCAGGATTACCCAATACGTTCAAGAATAGAATATCTTCCCCGTTATAGCCTTCATTCTGTTGTGTGTAAAAACCATACTGACGATAATTAGGAATATTTGCATTTCCTGTTATTCCCCATCCAGCGCGCAGTTTCATGAATGAAATTGTCTCATTTCCTTTGAGGAAATCTTCTTCTGACATGATCCATCCGGCCGAAGCACTTGGGAAAAAGCCGAAACGATTGTTCTCTCCAAATCGCGATGATCCGTCCGCTCTAAGAGAGGCTTGAGCAAAGTACTTATTGCTTCGAGAATAGTTCACACGAGCAAACCCTGAAATGAAATTGTAGACGCTTTTCGTATCATTCGGATTATCTCTTCTAAGACCACCATCTTCTTCTTCAGAGAATCCTCCATCAAGAAGCTCATCATTGTCATAAAAAGGACCATCGACCTCTACCCCTTCTCTGGATATTCTGGGCTTGAAAATAGTTCTTGATTCCTGATATTCGAACCCGGCCATGTAGGTAAACGAGTTCTTTTCATCCAAATCGTGAATGTAAGAAGTCGTAAAATTAGTGTTCCAATTGTTGGTATAGTTCTCCCAGCGTTCTGCCAGATTCTGCCGATCAGAATTACGCTCACCGTTCAGAAGCAATCTGTCTTGATACTTGTCGTCGGTAACGTTCATGTAGTCATATCCAAAGTAGGCTTTAACAAACATGTTTTTGATAGGACGGTACTCGAATGAGATGTTATTGATAGATCTAAATTCTCTGGTTCTCCAATCAGTCAATTCGCGTTGTCTAACCGGGTTAGAACCATCATCCCAGTAGTCACCCGGAAGATGGAGAATTTCTCCTTCTCCATTGAAAATAGTATCGGAGTGGAAGATCGGATAAATAGGCAATGCCTCAGACATGGCAGCTCCTAGCCCACCGCTCCACGCGGCATCAACACGGTTATTAATCCCTTGACTCAGGCTTATGTTAGCACCAATATCGAGTTGATCATTAATTTTGTAAGACGCATTTGTTCTGAGTGATGTTCTTTCGTAAGAGTTCCCAATAAGGTAGGAACCATTGTCATCATAACCTAGAGAGGCAAAAAGCTTCAGCTTCTTCGTTCCGTAATTCGTCGAAAAGTTATAGGCCTGTTTAAATCCGACTCCAATTGTTTCATCCACCCAATCGGTATCTGTTTGACGAGCTTGATCCCAAGAAATATTACCGGGAAGAGGAGCTGCTAATCCTACGTTGCCATCGTTTTCCCAAGCCTCTTGGTTGAGCTGCAGCCATTCTGATGAATTAAGCATGTTGGGTCTCGCTGTAGGTAAGGAAATACCATGGCGTGTGTTCAAATTAAAATCCCAGCCACTACCTGAGCCAGACTTAGTTGTTATCAAAATCACCCCATTAGCACCTCTGGAACCATAGATACCTGTAGCTGCAGCATCCTTAAGAATTTCGACGCTTTCTATGTCATTGGGGTTAATGGTGGCAAGAGGATTATTGTTCATACCACCTCTGTTTCCATTCAGGAAGTAATCTTGGGTAATGGGAATTCCATCAACCACATATAGTGGGTCTCCGGAGGCTGAGATAGACGCTACCCCTCTAACGCGAATCACCGAAGCCGAACCGGCAAGGCCACTACCTTGTGTTACCTGAACACCAGCTGCTTTTCCCTGAAGGGCTGCCTCGAAACTCGGTGTCGGTATGTCCGTTAGTTCTTTGGAACCCACTTTCTCAATGGATCCCGTTACCTCTCGTTTTCTCTGCACACCATAACCGACAACGACGAACTCTTCAAGCGTTTCAGAGTCTACCTCCATATCTCTATTTATGGTAACTGTTCCAGTCGGAGGAACGTTAATCGTTTCTCTTGCCTCGGTATAACCGATAAAGGAAAACACCAAGATCTGCTCTCCCACGGGAGCGTTTTTGATTTCATACTTTCCATCGAGGTCAGTAGCATCTCCTTGAGTGGTTCCGTCAATTCTTACCGTCACACCTGGCATTGGAATTCCGTTTTCATCGTTCACAACACCGGCTATATTCTGCGCTTGAAGCACAGCGGTAGAAATGAGAAGGAAGAAAAGCGCCCATAGATAACGGGACATTTGCATCTTCATAGTTGAGCAGTTAAAATGAGTGGTTAAATCTAAAAAAAATCTATGTGTCACTTGTACACGTTTGTTCAAACTGATAAAAATCATTATTTGGAATCGACCATAACCTTCGCTGTGGCTACGCCCTTTTCAGTGCGAAGCTGCATAAGGTATAATCCACTTGCAACTTTAGCGCCTGCATTGTCTCTTCCGTTCCATCGCTGCATGTGATTTCCCTGAGCAAAATTGCCCGACGCTAAGTTTCTCACAACACGTCCCTGAAGGTCAACTACAGCCATATCTACTTGAGCAGACTGGTCAAGAGTGAAAGACAATTGAGTGAAATCTGAAAATGGATTTGGATAAGGAACGTCCAAAGAGCCCCCAACAAAGTCAGCCTCTTCTATACCTAATGACAGATCGGGAGTTTCAAGCTCTACGGTCGTATAAATTCGGTATTCTCCGGGCTCGAGCAAGAATGGGTTATTCAAATCATTCTCCACAATGGATTCCCCCGTGAAGTAGTCGTACCAGGTTCCCGTTTGCGTAAAGCCGGGAACAATACTTATCGGCGTCACTTCAAAATTTGCAATGATCACCACATCCATTTCAGGGTGTTGAATAATCAAGCGCTTACCTAGTCCGCTGACATCCCAAGTGTAATTATCACTTCGGAAAGCTTCATTCTCTAATTTCAATTTGATCAAAGCGGCAGTTACTTTGAAGAGTCTTTCACGCGCGGGCACCTCTTGGTAATCCCAGCGGATAGGTTTAGGATTGGTTCGACATCCTTCTTCAATTGTGACACCATCTTCACATAAGTTGATGCTGAACTCATACCCCAGCTCACCGAATTGCCAGATCATTTTGGGTCCGCGGTGCGGGTATAGAAAAGCAGCTACAGCTTCTTGACGTGCAAGCGCAGTATTCAAGTCGGTGACATTATAATCTCCGCTGCTATTTCCGAAAGCGAGATTCTTGAACATTAATCGTTCTTCGTCATGGCTTTCAGCATAGCTCACCAGGTTTGGCTGCCCCCATCCTCTCACTTGGTAATCGGCCCAATTTAAGTTGGCATTGCTAGAGTACCCCATTGAGTTCTGGTTGTACTGCTCGGTCATTTTACCCCAGAGCATAAAGTCGTTATTGGCTAAAACCGTTTCTTCGGGATTATCTCCAAGATGCTCCAGAATGAGGTAAACCTCATCGTCGTATGAGTAAATTTCATCTCGGATTCGCGTCCAATGATCCACTCGATCTTGATCGTATTGGTTCCATTGCCCCACGTTACTACTGAAGTTTTGGGTAAACCCTTTGCTCAAGTCGAATCGGAAACCGTCAAATTTGTACTCTTCAATCCAGAAGCGGAGATTTCGATTGACGAATGCCTGCGTATGAGGAGAGTCGTGGTTGTAATCGTAACCCACGTTGAAAGGGTGCTGTGCTTGAACATTAAACCAAGGATTCTCAGCAGTCGGAGGTCCCGCCGCACCATTTTCAGAATACATTCTCACCTGAGGATTCTGACCAAAAGAGTGGTTAAATACCTGATCCAGAATCACGGCAATTCCTCTTTGGTGACACTCGTCAATAAACTCTTTCAGCTTATCGGCAGTTCCGTAGTACTTGTCAGGAGCGAAATAAAACATCGGGTTGTAGCCCCAACTAATGTTTCCTTCGAATTCCATGATGGGCATAAGTTGGATCGCATTGACACCCAATCTTTCGAAGTACGTTAAGGTATCAATAAGGCTTTGGTAGGAGTGGTCTTCCACGAAGTCTCTAACCAAGAGTTCGTAGATCACTAATTGATCAGATGGCGGGCGCTGAAAATCTTCCACCTGCCAATCGTATGGCTCTTGAGCAGTTTGCAGCACCCCCACGATTTCAGAGGTGAGGCCCTCAGGATATTCAATTAAACCAGGGTAGGTTTCTTCAGAGATAAACGGATCATTCCATGGATCGAGAATTTTCTCGCAATAAACATCAGCTACTCGGAGATCTTCCTGATCGATGCTATATTGAAAACGATATTCCTGGCCTGCGACCAGGTTTGGTATTTCCAACCAGTATCGATCACCTTCAGGAGTAACATTCATAAAGTAATCAGGATTGAACTCCCAATTGTTAAAGTCTCCAAGTACGTAAACGAAATCTTTATTTGGCGCAAAGAGCTGCAGCACAACGGTATTGTCATCAATGTAATTGATACCGTCTATTACGCCCGGAGGAGGCGCAGACACAACGGGATCAGATTGAATGATCACATATACTGAATCGGTAAGGGTTTCAATTCCATTGTCAGCTTCCATCCACAACCATTGCTGGCCGGTGGGCAGCACGGTCAAATCAATCGAAGTCTCTATAGAAGAAACGCCGGATTCAGAAGCTACTATGTCGTCATTGAGATAGAGTGTAAGGTCAGCATTGGCATTCGACTCCCCTAAAAAAGTATAATCAGTTACCGGGTCTAGAAAAATTTCAGGTGCGGATGGAGTAGTAATTCCTGCTGAGAACTCACCTGCGGGATACACATCAATGAATATATCTGAGCCGTCAGCATTCTTGCCTTCGAGCGAACCATTCGTATTTCGAAATACGAAAGACAACTGTTCGATATTTTCATCGCCAGTGAGGCCATAAAAATCAATGATATTGTAACTGATCTGATGGGTGTTTGGCCCTACAAAAGTCATAACCACATTGGGATCGGCCGTACCCCAATTCCCTTGGACATTCTGCCATCCATTCAATCCCTCGATGATCACTCCCGTGTGTGCGTATACAGGGACAACACCCACGAGCTGACCATTTCCTTCTGTGGCATGAAATGTCACGGTGACATCATCATTAATGGTCGGGAAAGGTGGGTCAATAGTTACAACCTGAGCAAAAACTCCTAGATTAAAAACAAAAAACCCAAATGCGTAAATCCACTTCTTCATATCCTGATCGATTGTATCTGTTTTTAGTAATTAGTGTCAAAAATACACTTTAGGATGTTAACTCAGCAATTCCAACGAAAAAAAATTTCACCAAATGAGAATCCTATGATGTAGTATTAATTGTGGTTACTGTTTCACAAACCGCTGAACGCGGTTGTTAAAATGAACCATATAGACGCCATTCGGGAGAGGAGTGGTATCGAAAAACTCACCTGTACCGCGGGCTAGGCTTTTGCCTTCTATCGATGTTATTCTATAACTCACCTTGGTTCCAAAGAAAAGAAGTGTGGATACCGGATTGGGATAAACCGGGTTTTCACTAAGGTCTAAATCAGAAATACTGAGCAATTCCGAATTGGAGGCTCCCGGGGTCGAAGTCGAAAAAAGAATCCACGGGATTTCCGCGTCGTCTTCTCGGCCATAACTGAAGTCTGTTGGAAGCGTTGGGAAATTTACCCCATCTACCCATCGGACTCCATCTGCTTCAGCTTTAAAAAGAAGGACTTCTTCGCCTCCGGCACTCAATCGAAAGTTGGCATGAAATGGTCCGTCATCTAAATCCCTATCGGCCCAAACCAGAAGAAACTCTCCGGGCTGCAAGGTGTATTCAGGGAAGTGCCATTTGGCGGTAGAACTTGAGTTATCGCTCAAAAAGTAATCTCCCAATTCCACTGTGACACTCGTCGGATTATAGATCTCAATCCAGTCTTCAAAGTCTCCTACCTCATCGGAAATGGTTAAGTCATTGGAGCTCATTAGCTCATTGATCACGAGGCTCGAAGGCTCAGAATTGTAGATATGCCGCGCATCACAATAGACGGTTCTATTCGCTCCTGATCCTGTGGACAAACTCACATTATAAGACAGTTCGTCGAAATCCATGGGCAGTTCTATTTCAAAAACTACGGAGTTCATCGGGGTTGAGACAGACTGGGTTTCCTGCTGGATTCCGTTCACCGTAGAGTTCAATTCAGCTGAAAGACAGTCAGGTCCTTCAAGAAAAACCTCAATTCTGAAAAGGGAAGGAAATTGATCAAAGTCCTCCTTTACTCTGCTTGGAATAGGAGCGATGTTTACAAACTCCAATTGATCAAGAGCAGAGTTTTTCCTAATCTCTGCAAACTCTAAGACGCCGTAATCGACATGGCCACCGGCACCATCATCCAGTGCGTTTAAAAAGTCACTAGCATCAAATCCCCAGTCCAAGGGACGATAAGGGTCTGCCAGAGCCGAAGCTTCAATAAACCCCTGCAGGCTTTCGATGTAGGTTTGATGTAGCGGTGTGAAGTAGTGATTCTGCAATAAATCGTCAATGTGGTAGGAGAATATATCTCGAAACTGATCGATATCCATGAGTCGATTGAACAATGGTCGGGTGGCCCCCGTTTGGCTCCAGGTATAAAGATTTCTATTCGACCAATTACGGTCTAGCCAATCTATCCCCCATGTATTATCGGTATCATAAGGAATGTACTCAAATTGATCGGTGGTGGGGTTGTGGTACAGATAGAAGTTATTCTGATTGTAAATGTAGCCGTCCCAATTTCCCGTCAATACATCTATGGCCGCCACTTTGAGGTAACTGTATACATTGAAATAGTTATTGAGTCCGCACTCAAGGTCTTGGTTTGATGATTGGTTCAAGAATCCGATGAACTCCGCCAAATCGGAATAATCGTCCAATTCGGTATTGGTCTTCAATTCATAGGTTCGGGTTCCCCAAGGAGCTACTTTGTAGTTGTCGGGATTAGTTCCTAAATAACCCAAATCGGCAGGGTAACTGCATTTATACAGGTTCCCGCCTTGGCTTCCGAAGCGCAATTCCGCAAATTCCTCGTCGATATGCTCGGTGTTGAGGTAAAGTCCATAATACTCGTCATTGATATAAACCTCCACGTGATTTGATCGAGGAGCAGGCACTCCAAGATCATGGAATAGATCCCAACAGAGTCTGGATCGCATCATGGCGGGATCATTCGTCTCAGCATTCAGGTTGAGCTTTTCCAAGCCAAAGTATTTCTGGCCTTGCACAAATGTGTTGAAGGATACTTTAAAGGATTTCTTGATTTTGTCACGAGATGTATTTCCGCGAAAGCGAAAACCCACCAAGGAAATCACATCGGTTTGCCCCTCTGCCTCGAAGGCAAATGAGGCGGGGTATTCATGATCGGAGTACCAGTTGTCTTCGAGGTAGAGATCCTCTAAGCTGTCAACGTCGATGGTAATATAGACCTTCGGGATTTCACTGGAAGTGTAGACATGTCCGTTCTCAGGCAGGTTTGGCTGAGCCAGAATCTGCAAAGCGGAAAGAAGGTATAGGCTAAAAATGAAAAGTCTTTTCAAAGCTTAATGAACTTTTCTAAAAATTGCTGACCACTGCTCTGTGCATTCAAATAATACATTCCTGCCGGCAATGGACGAACATCAATCTTACCACGCTCAGAAATGCCCGAATGTAATTTCCGACCTGACAAATCAAAAATGGAAAAAGAAACCGTTTCATTGATACCCGAATAGTGAATAAAATCGTCGGATGGATTGGGGTACAATTCGATACTTGGCTGCTCGATATTCCCCGACGAGAGTGGGTTAAAAAGGTAGAGCCAATCGAAAGCATCGGGATATTCTTGGGCCCAAAACCACTCACTATGCTGTCCGTTTGAGACAAATTGAAAATTGATTTCCTCTTCTTGAAAACCATCGGCTTCCAGTGTCGCAATCATATTTTCCACATCAGCTTCAAGTCCCCCACTCTCTTGGCCACCTGCTAAGAAATAAAACTTCATATCAGCTTGCTTGCCCATTTCATCGGCAAAATCGTAGATGGCATCATTGAACCAAAACGAGGGTGAGAAAATCCCCACTTTTGAAAATACATCTTGGTACTTCATTGCCGTGTAAAAGGAGATCAGCCCACCAAGTGAGCTTCCCATGATGCCCGTGTGTTCCCTTTCGGGCAGGGTACGGTATTCCAGATCGATGGCAGGCTTCAGAGTATTTGATACAAAATCGGCGTAAGCATCACCCTCTCCTCCGCCATATTCGGGGTGAGGATAAGGTGTATACTCATCTATACGGAGAGAACCTCCGTTATCTATGGCGACGATGATAGCACCATTGTATCCATCTTCTTCAAAAGCCAGCATGGCCTCATCTATTTCCCACTCTCCGGCAAAAGACTCTTGATCGGAGAAGAGATTTTGACCGTCGTGCATGTAAAGCACAGGATAGTTTAGCTCTGTTTCTTCGTAGTCTATTGGTAACAATACACGAACTCGTCGCGAGCGATCGAGCTCGGGCATAAAAAAGGCTTCATCAAATACGACAAGGTTTTCGGGCAGATCATCGGGAACAAATTCGCCCTCCCAAGAAAGTACTTCGATGAAAACGGTATCGGTATTGGAGAAGGAGAATGTGCGATCGGGCAAGAACCCACCTGTCTCATTTCCTTCGACGGTTTGCCAAGAACCCCTTGTGATCTTGCCGTCAAAACTCGTTGCCGTGCTCTCCGGCAAATCCAGAACCCATTGGTCGGTAGTTTCAGAAAATATCCATTCAGCATCTCCGGGATTCCAGCCATTCGGTTCTCCTGCGAAATAGATTTGATCATCCACAGGAGTATTGGATGGAATGGATGTGATGACAATGGCTCTCTGAGCTACTGATACCAAACAAGCCATTGAGAAGATGAAAAGACCGACTAAACGCATATTGCCTAAAGATAAAAAAGGGCATCCGTAAATGTCGGATGCCCTTTAATGTAATAATCAATACCCGATTTACTGTACCATCAACTTGTAAACGGCAGTCTGGCTGCGCTCGTTTACAATGTTTAGGAAGTAAAGACCGGGATTCAAATCAGTTGTGTTGACTTCGTAACGCGTCGTGTTTAAAACAGCATTCTCACGAACCGTTTTTCCAGTAATGTCTACGATGTTCATTCTCAAAGTGTATCCATTCGGGTTAGGAACATCGATGTAAGAAACGCCATTTGAAGGATTCGGGAAAATAGATACCGAACCGATCTCTAAATCATTCGAGTTAAGTGGGCCGCAAGAATTGAAAGGCACAACAACTATTACTTCCTCCTCACCTGAACGAGTATGAGTTCTATTCCAACCTCCGATACCGTTAGCAGTTCCGCATCCGCCTGCTTCAAAGTCAGCAGACTCTTCATTGTCTACAACGTTTGGATCTCCATTCGTGTACTTGTATTGCAAATCAGGTGAACCTGAAACTTCGTAAGTAACTTCATAGATACCATCCGAATTGTCGTCAGTCATTGTTAATGCACCTGCTTGGAACACAGGATCAGTGAAACTTCCGATCAAGAAAACTCCTTCGGGAGAAACTGTCTCAGCATTCATATCTACTTGGAATGTAATGTTGGCAGGGTCAGGATTAGGAACGCATACTTCACTACACTGATTAATACACGCATTAGCTGTAACTGGATCAGGGCCTACAACAAGCTCCCTATTACCGTTAACTGCACATGTGGCAGGAACTGCTTCCCAGCCTCCAAGACCATTTTGGAATTTAAATTCATAAGTACCTTCGCCTAAGGCAAGGGCCAAACTATATGTTCCGTCGCCATTGTCATTCATAGGTTGTCCAGAGAAACCATTGAATGAACCGGCAAGAAATCCACCGTTATCGACATCTTCATTAGAAAGATCAACCGTGAAAGTAACGTTAGGGTCTGAGCACGTGTCGCAGCTACCATAGCAGTATGACTCGGTAACAACCGTAGCACTTCCTACCGCAATTTGACGGTTACCTGTTCCATCGCTACAGTCACCTGATACAGATTCATCCGGATCAACTCCGAAAGTAGTACCATTTACGAATTTGTATTGGTAAGTAGCATCAGCATCAACGTAAGTTACATATCCCCATTCATTCAAACCGAAAGGAGTACATGAACCGTACTCAGGTGTCCAGTTTGGCTCGATGATCGTACCTGCAACGTGAACTCCTGCTTCAGAGGTAGTTTCATTCGACATGTTCACATTCAATCTCACGGCTACTTTTCCTGCCGGTGCGGTTCCGTTGTAAGGAATTGCAGGCAAAACGAATCCATCAGGCTGATTTAAAGCATCTGCATGCCAATCAGTAACGGTAAAGAATCGGTTCCCATCAATAGCAACTTCACCAGGAACTCCTTCGTTCCCTAAATTGGTTCCGTCAGGATTCCAGTCGCTACCGTTGATAAATTTAAATTGGTAAGACCCTGCAGGAAGATCAACAGTGAGCTCATAGATACCGTCAGAATCATCGTCAGTCATCATTGACTCGCCCGGTTGCCAGTCTGCAGAAAAACCAGCCTCTTCTTGCCAGTTCCCAGCTGCATGAACGCCGTTAGCCGAAACTGTTTCGCCGTTCATATCCACTTGAAAAGTAACACTTACCTGAGCCATCGAAGCTGATCCGAAAAGCGCGGCTAGTGCCATTAAGTAAACTTTTTTCATAATCGTAAATTTTAAGGTTTGAATAGAGTTATTGTTCTTTTTACACTAACAAAATTAGCTTAATTTTGACAACCTTGAAAAAACAGAAACTGATTTTCATCAGGTTTAAACACTATTATCTGATTATCAAATGATTAAAATTATTCTCATACTTGGATTCACAGCTTGCACATCGACGATTGGATTTGCATACAGCGTAGAGTCTGAATTGCTCCAATCCAATAAAAAGACTGAGTTCACCTTAGAGCCACCGCATTGGTGGGTAGGTATGCCAGATGAAAATCTGGAAATTTTGGTTCACAAAGAAAACATCGGAGGCAATGAATTTATGCTTAAAAAATCAGGTGATGGTGTAAGTCTAACAAATACGACTCAGCTGTCTAACCCAAACTACATTATCTTGAATTTGGAGATTGGGAAGAATGCGCCTGCTCAGACATTGCAATTCACTTCTAAAGGTGAGGCAGGTAAATTTTCTTTTGAATACGAGTTGGAGGCGCGCCAAGAAGCAAAAAGAGGACTTTCGGGAAAAGACCTTATTTATTTGGTTACTCCCGATCGATTCGCAAATGGAGATGAGTCCAACGACAGTGTTGAAGGAATGACACAAGTCGGCATTGACCGCAGTGAGCCTTACGACCGACACGGTGGTGATATCCAAGGAATCATCGATCATCTGGATTTTATCCAAGACCTGGGTACTACGGCCATTTGGCCTAATCCTCTTTTGGAGAACGATCAGCCGCACGAGTCGTATCACGGTTATGCCATAACCGATCATTACAAAATCGATCCACGATTCGGAACTAACGCACTTTTTCAAACACTGATGGACTCGCTTAGAGGCAGGGATATGAAGATGGTGATGGACGTAATCTACAACCATATCGGCAATGAGCACCATCTTTACACAGACATACCAGATAGCAATTGGTTTCATTTTCACGATGGGTTTAACAAGACGAATTACCGCGCTCCCGCATTGATGGATCCATATGCCTCGGATTTCGATCGGGATAAAATGAGTGATGGTTGGTTTGACAAGCACATGCCCGACTTGAATCAGAAAAATGAGCACGTAGCTGCGTACTTGATTCAACAGACGATTTGGTGGGTAGAAGAGTTCGGCATTGAGGCCTTGCGTATCGATACCTATGCCTACCCCGATCAAGCCTTTATGAGAGCTTGGGGAAAAGCCATGAAAGAGGCCTTTCCCGATTTGTTCCTTTTTGCAGAGACATGGGTGCACGGTATTCCCGTTCAAGCATGGTTTTTGGGAGATGCGTTAGGACCAGAGCCAAATTATTTAGACGGTCTCACCGACTTTCAACTGCACTATGCTGTGAATGAAGCGATGAATCAAGGTCAGAGCTGGACGGGAGGAATTGCCAAAGTGTACTACACATTGGCGAAAGACTACGTTTACGGCCATCCCGAAAATATGGTCACGTTTTTGGATAACCACGATTTGGCCAGGTTCAACGGTGTGGTCGGGAAAGATTTTAAAAAGTTCAAAATGGGTATCGGTATGCTCATGACGATGAGAGGCATCCCGAGTCTTTACTACGGCACTGAGCTACTCATGAGTGAAACAGATGGTCACGGAAAAATCCGAGAAGATGTAATGGGCGGATGGGCTACGGATAGTTTGGACAAGTTCAAACCTGAAGGTAGGTCGGACTTAGAAAATGAAGCCTTTGATTACATCAAAAACTTAGCTGCTTTGCGACAATCCAACGAGGCATTGCATTCGGGGAAAACAACTCAATACGTTCCTATCGATGGATTGTACGTGTATTTCCGTTACGCGGATGATCAAGTCTTTATGGTTGCGGTGAATACGTCTGATAAAGAAGTGTCCACACCCAGAACGAAATACGATCAGTTTTTGGCAGGAAAAAAATACGTTACCGACGCGATCACATCAGAACAAATGCCCATCGGAGAAAAAGAGATGGTTTTTCAGCCTAAGTCATTTTCCATCTACCAGCTTCCTTAAAAGAAAACTCAAGACGATATTTCGACGTTTTTTATTCTGAAGGTTAAGATTCCTGCCAAAATCATAAAAGCACCACCTAGCATCAATGCATATATCGGGTTGCCGCCGAAAGCATATTTTACAATCAAACCACCGAAAATAGCGTTGATAATCTGCGGAAGGACAATAAAGAAATTGAAGATTCCCATGTAGACTCCCATCTTATTTGCAGGAATGGAACCTGCCAACATAGCATAAGGCATGGCCAGAATACTGGCCCAAGCAATTCCAACCAAGATCATGGAGAACAACAGAAAGTTGGGCGAAGGCGCAATATAAATTGACAATAATCCTATACCTCCTGCAAAGAGAGAGATCATGTGGGTTTTTCGACGTCCGATGGCTTTCGCAATTGAAGGAAGCATGAATGCGTAAATAGCCGATACCAGATTATAGACCCCAAAGATTACTCCTACCCAATCTGCCGCGTCAGAATACATTTGCGATGAACTATCATCTAAGGCAGTTCCGTAGACATGATGTGCAATGGCAGGGGTTGTAAAAACCCACATACTGAAAAGACCAAACCACGAAAAGAACTGAACTAAACCCAGCTGCTTCATGGTAGTAGGCATATTTTTAAAATCCTTTGGCAAATCTTTGAGTCCGCCCGATTCCTCTATAATCTCTTCACCCGCAAACTCTTGCAGCTCTTCAGGGCTATACTCCTTCGTTGTGAATATGGTAATCAGAATGGTCACCATTAAAACGCCTGCACCGACAATGAATGAAAAAACCACGTTATCGGGAATTTCACCGTCAGGAGCCGTATTTGAAATGCCAAACCAATTGGCAAGTACGTATGGAAGCCAAGAGCCAATCACCGCACCAATTCCAATTAGTACGGTCTGAATACTGAATCCTGAATTTCTCTGTTCGTCTGATAGCTTATCGGCCACCAAAGCTCTAAATGGCTCCATGGCCACATTAAAAGACGCGTCCATAATGGCTAAGAACCCAGCCCCTACCCACAAGGCTGGCAGGAAAGCGATAAACAGGTCAGCCTGTGGCATTAAGATCAAACCTGCAGAGGCCAAAATTGCTCCAGCCAGAAAGAATGGGCGTCTTCTTCCCAATGGGGTCCAGGTTTTATCGCTCAAGGCGCCGATGATTGGCTGAACAATTAATCCTGTTAAGGGAGCAACAATCCAAAACCAAGAAAGCTCATGTACATCCGCTCCAAAGACTTGCAAAATCCTGCTTGCATTCCCATTCTGAAGCGCAAACCCCATTTGAATTCCGAGAAATCCGAAACTCATATTCCAGATGGAGGCAACACTAAGTCTTGGTTTTTGCTTCATGATCTTTTGGTTTTGAAGCGAGAAATATAGAAAAAACATTGGTGTCAGGATAACACTAAACAAAAAAGGCGGTACCCTTTTCGGATACCGCCTTGTTCTATTGGTTGTTTAATCTAGTTCTTAATCACACGTGCAATTCTAGTCCCGTTTTCATGATAAAAGCGGAAAGTATATTGACCTGAAGGCATTCCAAAAAGATCATAAGTTACTTTCTGCTTTTGCTTAAAGCTCACCATATCGATTTGAAATCCTTGTGTATTGTAAACTCTGTAAAATCCGGTTTTCACACCTTGCATGTCAAGGGTTACCCTTCCTACTGTCGGATTTGGATATGCAATGATTTGGTAAGGTTCAAAATGCTTGACAATTGTTGACGCCCTCAGCGTACCGGAGATGTCGACATTATCAAGAAGGAGCAAACTATTCGGCTCAGGATTACCGCTTTCCTTACTCGAAACAAATTCAATGGATACTTTATTCGCAGTTACGAAATTTTCTTCCAGCTCATCCAAAAACGGATATTCAACGGACTCATAAACATCAGTTGGCTCAAGGTCTATCACTTTTCCATATACGGGAATCAGAGATTCTCCTGATTGCTGGTAAAAGGTGATAACAGCTTCAGCGATATCATCGTCGGCTAAATATTTGTAATCAAAACTCAACATCGAGTGTTCTTCGATTAAGTCAATCGTAGGGATTCCTCCTTCTGTTTCTGCAGTTCCAATCATAGCTTTGGATGGCTCCGCAAAACCATCAAAATCGCGAGTAACCAATCCGAGAGCATTCTGCCCATCTGCCGCATCGAAAGATTGAATATAAGTCGGGTTAAGCAGATCTATTTCAACATCAACTTTTACCGGGTAAAAAACCGCCGGAACTTGTGCCCACACGTCAAAACTACCATTGGGAATTTCGTCAGATGAGTTGATAAAAGACAAATTGTCAATTTCCATCCACGATCCCACAGGGAAATCACTATCGCTTCCGATCAGATCTGCCGTAGCAAATCCAAAAACGACCTGGTTGTACTGTGCATCGAGAGTTGTTCCGAAATCGAATACTTCAGTTTCCCAATCTTGCTGTCCGCTAACAGGGAAGAAGAAAGTACCTACCCCCATATTTCCCGTTCCTACCGGTGTCCCGTTCATTTTAAACTGAACGATGACGAATCCCGAAGCTTCACCCGGGAAGTCGTAGCTCATATCTACTGAGAAACCCGTTACGTTGGGATCTGAAGCAGGTATACCACCTGGGAAAACAAGGTCTTCACCTACTTGGTCAGGAGTGCCTCCCAAAATATAAAAAGCAGGTGTTACCTCATCTCCTATTTCGATATTCTCTAGTCTGATGGCAGACCCATCTTCGTGCTCAACTTGCACAACATTGGTCTCGCCAGTTTCGACAAATATTTCATAATTTGAACTGATCGCATCGAACGACATAAAAGGTTGTTCGAATAGAATAAGTTTGTTCCAATTCTCAAAGTCGCCATTTTCGACTTGAGCAGATGCGGCGGTTCCCAGCGCCAAAAATGCTAAAGGGAGTAAAGATTTTTTCATAGTAAAACAAGTTTATTAATGCCTCAAGGGCAAACTGCTTTACGGGTTGAAAAAACTTTTGGTTACGATAGATTCAATTGAACCCTCAGTTTCTCATGGCCTTATACGCGTTGATCAGACCATTCGTACTAGCGTCGTGGCTGCTTACCGGCACATCACCTTCCAGCTCGGGAAGAATGTTCTTAGCCAAGACCTTTCCGAGCTCTACTCCCCATTGATCGAATGAGAAAATATTCCAAATAACCCCTTGAATGAAGATCTTGTGTTCGTACATGGCAATCAAACTACCGAGGGTGTGGGGATCTAATTTTTTGACCAAAATAGAATTGGTTGGTCGGTTTCCCGGAAAGACTTTATGTGGAAGAAGCTCTTCCAGAGCACTGCCCGAAAGTCCGGAGGCTTCCAACTCGCTTTTCGCCTCTTGCTCCGTCTTGCCTTTCATGAGCGCCTCCGTTTGGGCAAAGTAGTTGGCAAGAAGTTTTGGATGGTGATCACCAATGGGATTCTGGCTGATTGCAGGAGCAATAAAATCACAAGGAATCAATTTGGTTCCCTGATGAATCAATTGGTAGAAGGCGTGTTGACCATTGGTGCCGGGTTCCCCCCAAATGATTGGGCCCGTTTCATAATCTACCTTGTCACCACCGCGGGTAGTCGACTTACCGTTGCTCTCCATATCTCCTTGCTGGAAGTAAGCCGCAAATCGATGCATGTATTGATCATAAGGCAAGATGGCATGGCTGGCAGCACCGAAATAGTTGTTGTACCAAATCCCAAGTAGAGCCAAGATTCCCGGCATACTGTTGGACTTTTCCTTCCGGAAATGATTGTCCATCGAGGCCGCTCCTTGAAGCAATTTCTCAAAATTATCGAAGCCGATTCCCAAACAGATGGAAAGACCGATAGCCGACCAGAGGGAATACCTGCCTCCTACCCAATTCCAGAATTGGAACATGTTGGCAGTATCAATTCCAAATGCTGCAACCCCTTCAGCGTTGGTCGATAGAGCTACAAAGTGTTTTGCCACATCAGGCGAAGAGCCTCCATTGGTCAAGAACCAAGCCTTGGCCGACCGGGCGTTGGTCATGGTTTCCTGCGTAGTGAAAGTCTTTGAAGCGATAATGAAGAGAGTAGTCTCGACATTGAGATCTTTGAGTGTTTCTGCGATATGCGTGCCGTCTACATTGCTGACAAAGTGCATATTCAATCGAGTTGAATAAGGCTTTAAGGCTTCCGTCACCATAACGGGGCCAAGATCCGAGCCGCCGATTCCGATGTTCACAACGTCTGTGATTTCTTTACCGGAATATCCCTTCCACTCGCCGCTGACTACCTTTTCCGAAAAAGATTTCATGTGGGCCAATACCTTCCGGACATCGGGCATCACGTCCTTACCGTCTATCATCACAGGATCTGTTCCCTGATAGCGCAGTGCGGTGTGCATCACGGGGCGATCTTCGGTTTCGTTGATGTGTTCGCCGCTGAAAAAAGCTTCGATGGCCTCGTCGAGCTGACATTCAGTAGCAAGGGCTTTCAACTGCTCTACCACCGATTCATCGATTCGATTCTTGCTGTAGTCGAGCAAAATATTCTCGAAACATTTGGTGTATTTGTTGAAGCGTTCTTCGTCGCCAAAGAGCTCACGCAAATGAACATCCTTCATTCGCTCAGCGTGGCGCTTGAGTTCTTTATGGGCTTGAGTTTCTTGGAAATTGATTCGTGGAAACATTTGATAAATGTTATGTCAGTTCGAGTGATTTTTATGAGCCTAAAAGCGAAGAAAAATCTTAACGAGAACCTTCAAATAAATCTATAACGAGTCTTTCTCGATATACCCCGAAATTCTTCGGGGCACTCGAAATGACTCTATAAAGGAACCTTCTTAGTTTCTATTGAGGCAGTTCAAGTCATCAAAAGCCTGAGTCAAGCGCGTCACGAAACTTTGCTCACCTTTTCTCAACCAATTTCTTGGATCGTAGTGCTTCTTATTCGGCTTGTCAGCGCCGTCTGGGTTTCCGATTTGCGTTTGTAAGTAGCCCTCATTCGCCTGGTAGTAATTCTTGATTCCATCCCAGAATGCCCACTGCATATCTGTATCGATATTCATCTTGATAGCTCCGTAAGAAATGGCTTCGCGAATTTCGGCTTGAGAAGAACCCGATCCACCGTGGAAGACAAAGTTCACCGGTTGTGCACCAGTATTGAATTTCTTTTGAATGTATTCCTGAGAATTCTTCAATATAATTGGCTTAAGCGAAACATTACCGGGCTTGTAAACACCGTGAACATTACCAAAAGCTGCTGCCACAGTAAAGTTTGGCGATATTTGCTTGAGCCTTTCATAAGAGTATGCTACCTCTTCAGGCTGCGTGTAAAGCTTTGAGCTATCTACGTCAGTATTGTCTACTCCATCTTCTTCACCTCCTGTTACACCCAGTTCGATTTCGATAGTCATTCCCATCTTGTTCATTCGCTCGAAGTACTTCGATGATGTTTCAATGTTCTCTTCGATTGGCTCTTCACTCAAATCGAGCATGTGAGAGCTGTATAGTGGTTGGCCGTTCTTTTCGAAATACTTTTCTCCCGCATCGAGTAATCCATCAATCCAAGGGAGTAGCTTCTTGGCGCAGTGGTCTGTATGAAGAATCACCGGAACTCCGTATGCCTTGGCCATTTCGTGCACGTGAAGTGCTCCGCTGATTCCACCGGCAATTGCTCCTGCTTGACCTTCGGAGGTAATTCCTTTTCCGGCAAAAAAATGAGCTCCTCCATTTGAGAATTGGATGATCACAGGAGAGTTGACCTCTCTGGCAGTTTCCAAAACGGCATTCACCGAATTTGTCCCGATTACGTTTACCGCAGGAAGGGCAAAATCGTTTTCGTTGGCGTAGTTAAAAAGGTCGGTTACTTCTTGTCCGTGAAGGACTCCTGCTCTGAATTTACTCATGATTAATATTTTTTATGTTAGTCCGTTAATTATCATTTTGGCCGTAGCCTGATTGGTGGCTAAAGGTACATTGTGCACGTCACATATCCTCATCAACATGGCTATATCCGGCTCGTGTGGATGACGGTCAAGAGGATCGCGAAAGAAAATAACAGCGTTGATTTTACCTTCCGTCACCATTGCAGCTATTTGGGCATCCCCGCCTAAAGGACCTGAGGCGACCTTTTGAACATCAAGGCCAGCGCGCTCCACGTGAGTTCCCGTTGTACCCGTTGCCACTAGGTCGACTGATTGTTGCAACAAGAACTCTTTGTGTTCTTGCAGAAAAGCGACCATATCGGCCTTTTTTCCATCGTGCGCTATAATGGCTAATTTCATGGAGTATGGAAAACGTGGTAAGCGAATGGAGCTAAATCAACTCCTTCCGAAAGAATCGTGTAGTCTACTTCGTCGAAAAGACTTTTCATATTCATTTCAGGGAGTGAACCATCAAAACTCACATCCACGGTCTCATTAGAAAAATTCAAAACGACGATTACAGCATCATCACCTTTTTGACGCTTGAAGGCATAGACCTTATCGTCAGCATTGGTGGATAGTCGGTCAAAATTTCCGCCGTACTCACCATTCCAAAGGGCTTCATTCTCTCGTTTGAGCATTAAGAGCTTGGTGTAGAAATCTTGCAATTCGTAATCGCCCCAATCGATGGTGTCTTTTTCGAAAAAAGCCAAAGACTCATCCATTCCCGCTTCCTGACCGCTGTATAGTAGCGGCATTCCTGCAATGGTGTATGCCAAAACAGCGTAGGTCTTGTGCCCTTCTTCGCCGTAGCGCTCCATCACCGTTCCATTCCACGAATTCTCGTCGTGATTGGTGGTGAAGTACATTCGGTAAGCTTCTTTTGGAAAGAGCGTATCCTGCTTGGCCATGTATTCGTCAAACGCAGCCAGTGTCTTCTCGCCTTTAGCGACACCATTTATTACATGGAGAAATTCCCAACCGTAACTCATTTCAAAGGCTTTCTCGTGATGCTCGGGGTCTTCCCATTCGGCTAGCATGAAGATGTCGGGGCGAACTGCCTCTAGCGAATCTCTGGCTGCCTCCCAAAAATCAGTTGGAACAAAACCTGCCACATCACAGCGGTAACCATCTACACCTGTTTCTTCTACCCAAAACTGCAAGGCGTCGATCATAGCCAAGCGCAAATCGGGATTGTCGTAATTCAAATCTGCCACATCGCTCCAATCGGTGCCTTCAGGCATTTGAAGGTTACCGAGGGAGTCGAGGTTGTAATAATCCTTGTGGTCTTCTACCCAAACATTGTCGAAAGACGAATGATTGGCCACCCAATCCAAGATAACTTTCATATCGAGATCGTGCGCCTTCTCCACAAGGGCCTTAAAGTCAGCCATTGTTCCAAACTCAGGATTCACTGCTTTGTAATCTAGAATGGAATAATAGCTTCCCTTCCCACCTTTGCGGTTCAACTCGCCTATAGGATAGATCGGCATCAGCCAAATAATCTTAATGCCCATGTCCTTTATTCTGGACAAGTCTTCGGTTACCGCATTCAAGGTTCCTTCAGGAGAATATTGACGCACATTGACTTCGTAGATGGTTGCGTTCTTTGACCAATCATCGTGACTGGTCGGTGCGGCGGTTTCTTCAGTGGCTTCCGAATCTTGAGATTTCGGTGCTTCTTGACAGGCTGTCAAACCAATTGCAAAAGCGAAAAATAAAGCTGAGCACTTCATAGTTAAAGGGTAAGAATTTCAAATGAGACAGCAGGAAGCGCAATTGTGATCGTTTTTCCGTCGAGGGTAAATTGATTTCCAAAATTGGCTTTGAATCCCTCAATATTGTAGTGAACGGGAACTTCAACGGTCACTGTTTTTTCTTGTCGAGAGCTATTGATGAACAGAACAGCCGTTTGATCAAAGTAATTTCGGAGCACGGCCATTTCCTTATTGGAAATACTGAGTACTTCGGTGTCTCCGTAAAGCAATGCCATATTGCCCTTGCGCAGGTTTGCCAACGTAGTCACCTCCTGAAGCATGGCTTGCTCCCTTTCGGTCAGGTCGTCGCCAAACTGCATCATGCGGCGGTTATCGGGATCGCCCGCTCCAATCATTCCGTACTCGTCGCCGTAGTAAATTACGGGAATGCCAGGAGAGAAAAAGTTAAACGCTTGTAGCAAACCGAGTCGATTGAAACCGATGGTATCTCCACGAGTAATGTCGCGGGTCCAGCCTGCCAATTTCGGGTCTTCGCCAAAATCAACCGTTCCATCCGCGTAAGAGATAAAGCGCGTGCGGTCTTGGTTTCCGGAGATGTTTCCCATCAGATGATGATCGCCGTAACCCAGTAAGCTCTGACCAAATACTCGATTCAAATCTTCGAGACTCCCATTGTCTTTTCCGAAAGCTGATACCTCAGCGTCGTAGAGGTTAAAGTCGAATTGTGCATCGAGCATTCCCGAACTGATATAGCTTCCGATCAAATCGGGATTCCCATAGGTCTCCCCAATTTGGTAGATATTTCGGTCTTCGGGAACCACCACGCGGTACTTTAGTTTTCGCGTAAGCTCACGCCAAAAGCTCAGCGGAATGTGCTTGGTGGCATCGTGACGGAAACCGTCAATCGGAAATTCTTCGAACCAGTAAAGCGCGCTATCAGTCATGGCGGCTGTCACATCATCGCGACGCAAATCCAGCGTTGGCATAAAAGTATCGAACCAAGTGGTGAGGCGGTACTCGTCCCAGCGCTCAGTATTCAGGGATCCGTCGGGAAGATATAGCTCTGTTGCCCAATCAGGGTGTAGCTGATAAACGGGATGTTCTTGATGAACGTGATTGGCCACGTAGTCGAGAATCACATTCATGTCTTCCTTATGGGCCTCGTCGATCAGCGAATGGAGCACGGAGTCATTGCCAAATCGCATATCTACCGCCGAGGAAGAGATGGGCCAATACCCATGGTATCCCGAAAATTTCGTTCTGACTCCACCTTTGTCCCAAAGACCGTAGGCGCCGAGCGGATTCTGCACAATTGGCGAAAGCCAAACGGTGTTCATTCCCAATTTTTGAAAATAACCTTCTTCAATTTTTTGATTCACACCCGCTAAGTCGCCCCCGTAGTAATTGGCAATCGGTAAAATCTCTGGATCATCGACAGGGATATCGTTGGATGCTTGGGCATTCACGAAACGGTCGACCATCATGAAATACATGGAATAGGTATGCTTATCCGTGCGATTCAAAGCACTGGCCTCCATAACGGGCATGCCCTTTTCGAGGGGAATGAGTACATCGTTGGAACGCTGCTCACCGTCTGAAGCAAAAACGCGAATATAGCTTCGCGCCGATTCAGCCGCTGCATCGGGAATTGGAAAGCTTAGTCGATCTCCGCGTCGAGCATACCAGCTATCGCCGAGTACTTGGTTCTCCCATAAAATCAAAGGAGGGGTGAGTTCTTCAGGAAAATGTAAAACAATGCTATCTCCCAAATATCCGTAAGTCGAAATATGGGGGCGATCAGCTGTGGCTCCAACTCTAAAGGCGGAGTTGAACCCACCTGAACCATTATCCTTTTTATCAGGATTGGTCGGGTCGAGCATTTCCACGCCATCTTGAACGACTTGGTACTCGTACAAACCCGGATTCAAAATGAGCGTGTCGTACCACACTCCATTTTGTTCTGAAAGCATTCCGGCCTTGTAGTTCCAGCCGTTGAAATTTCCTTTCAGACCTATTTCCTGCGGATTTCCGGTAGGAGGATCGTAGGTAAAAACGTGAGCTTGTTTGCGGCTTTTGAAAACGGGGATTTCATACTCCACTCCTTCGTAGGAGGCAGAAAGAAACGTGACAGGATCGTCTGAATTGAAATTCTCGACCGTCAAGATTCCTTCATTGAGATCGAAGTCTACGGCTACTCCGAAGCTTACCGAATCTACTTTTTCAGGATTCTCGAAATAGTCGCCCAAGTGGATTTCGGTTTGACCAAAATCCAGCCGAATAGGGCTAGCTATGCCAACAATGGCTTTGCCGTTCTCAACGGTTGGCTTTACATCTTTTTGAGAAGCACAGCCAAATGCAGCAGCTCCCACGAGCAGAATCAGACACTTTATTTTATTCATCTTCCGATGGAAATGGTTTCATTTTCAGGAACGGAAACTGATTTACCGTAAACCAAAATGTCCAAACTACCACCTGATACATTCTTCACACTCACTTCTTCGGGCTTCACCGTAATGCTAAGAACCGTTTCACGATACACGAGATTAAAGCGGTAGGCATTCCAATTTTTTGGGATCATTGGATCAAGGCTCAAGATACCGTCTTTCACTCTTTTTCCACCAAAACCTTCAACTACGGCCATCCAGGTACCCGCCATTGATGTAATGTGAAGTCCTTCATCCGCTTCGTGGTTGTAGTCGTCTAAGTCGAGACGAGCGGTACGCAAGTACATCTCGTAAGCCTTGTCTTCCATACCCAGCTTAGAGGCGAGTACTACGTGAACGCAAGGTGAAAGCGAGCTTTCATGAACCGTTCGCGGTTCGTAGTACAAGAAGTTTTCGCGGATGGTGGCTTCGTCGAAGTCTTCTTCGAAAAAGTACATTCCTTGTAGTACATCGGCTTGTTTGATGAAAACAGATCTTAGGATTCTATCCCAAGACCAGTGCTGATTGATGGGTCTTTCGGATTTATCCAAGTCATCAGCTACGCGGTCTTCTTTGTCCAAGAATCCGTCTTGCTGAAGATAGAGTTTGGTTCCTTCTTTCTTGGGCTCGTACATCTTTTCGCAGATGTCTGACCACTTCTCGAGTTCTTTATCATCGAAGGAAGTTTTGGAAACAAAATCACTCCAGTACGAGGCATCTTGGCGAGCGTATGCTATGCTTTCTGAAGCATAGCTCATTGCCCATTTAGCGATGTAATTTGTGTACCAGTTGTTGTTGACGTTGTTTTCGTATTCGTTTGGACCGGTAACGCCGAGCATCACGTATTGATTCTTGGATTTGCTCCAGTTGACGCGCTGCGCCCAGAATCGAGCGATTCCAACAAGTACTTCCAAACCACCCTCTTTGAGGTAGTCGCGGTCGCCAGTGTGGCGGATGTAATTGTAAATGGCGTAAGCAATCGCACCGTTTCGGTGAATTTCTTCAAAAGTGATTTCCCACTCATTGTGGCACTCTTCACCATTCATGGTTACCATTGGGTAAAGGGCAGCTCCTTTTGAAAAACCTAATTTTTCGGCGTTTTCAATGGCCTTTTCCAGCTGACGGTAGCGGTAAAGCAGCAATTGCTTGGCTACTTCACTTCCAGATGTGAGCATGTAAAAAGGCAGACAGTATGCTTCTGTATCCCAATAAGTAGACCCACCGTATTTCTCTCCTGTGAATCCTTTCGGGCCAATGTTCAGTCGCGGATCTTCGCCAGTGTAGGTTTGATTGAGCTGGAAGATGTTGAAGCGAATGGCTTGTTGCGCAGATACATCCCCATCGATTACGATGTCGTTCATCTCCCATCGCTTCTCCCAGGCATCTTTTTGCTCTTGAAGCATTTTCTCATAGCCCTTATCAGCGGCTTGAGCCAATGCTTCTTTCGCTCGTTCAGTCAGTTTAGTCTTGGGGTGATTTTCTGAAGAGATATTGCAAGCAAATTTATAAACCACAATCTCCTCACCTTGATTGGCTTCGAGACTCAAAAGGTTTTCGACATACTTGGCTCTTTCTACTTGATTGCTCGTAAAATCTACATTCCCACCATCTTTCGTGACAAAAATCTTCTGTCCCGTACAAACCTGAAAATCCAGTTTTTTAGTGGCCAAAGTGACGTATGCTTCGGAGTTTGAAGTGCTTTTGTCAACTTCAGCCCAAAACTTTTCGTCGTAGTTGGAATCTTGGTTGATAATGTCTCCATCGATGTAGACACGGAAATCAATTTTCCCTGAAAAGTTGAGTGGAGTCAAACTGTAGCGGATTACAGCTACCTCATCATCTACCATGCTGAGAAAGCGTTTCGCATCGACTTGTACTTCGGCGCCATTTTTCAATTTGGCTTTAAAGCTTCTGTGCAAAGTACCTTCCTGCATATTGAGTTCGCGACGAAAGTCGCTCACCTCAGCCACGTTTAGGTCTAAAGCCTCGCCTTTTACAATAGGACAAAGCCCAATCCAATTGGCAGCATTAAGGACTTTAGCGAAGTATTCAGGGTATCCGTTTTTCCACCAACCTACTCGGGTTTTATCGGGATAGTAGACTCCTGCCACGTAATTTCCCTGTAGGGTTTCTCCTGTGTAATCTTCTTCAAAATTGGCCCTTTGGCCCATTCGACCGTTTCCTAAACTAAAGATGCTTTCTGATGATTGTTGCATCTCAGGGTGAAAACCTTCTTCAACGATTAGCCAAGGATTTTCTTCGTAATGTTTTTTCATGATTAAAGTTTATCGAATAGTTCGATTCCCACGTTTTCAAAACCGGGGATTACAAGGTTTGCTCGGTTTAGGGTTTGCTCATCTCCCACTCCGACTATGAACATTCCACCGGCCAGAGCGGCTTCAACTCCTGCTTGAGCGTCTTCAAAAACGACGCAATTGCAAGGATGAGTTTTTAATGCTTCAGCACCGAGCTGAAAAGTTTGAGGATCAGGCTTGCCTCTTGAGACTTTGGTTCCATCGATGACTGCATCGAAAAGATCAAGAATATTGAGCGCTTCAAGAATCTTAAGCGCATTTTTACTTGAAGATCCTAAAGCCGTTTTTATACCCGATTCACGAACCAATTTAAGAAAATCAATGGCTCCCGGGAGGGCCTCGTCCATTGTCATTTTATTGACATCCTCGAGATACCATCCATTCTTCCGAATCATCAATTCTTCTTTCTTTTTATCAGAAAGAGAAACCTTTCCTTTTTTCAAAAGGATGTCGAGAGACTCTGCTCTGCTTATTCCTTTCAAGGATTCATTCTCTTCTTCAGTAAGATCGAATCCAAGCTCATTGCACAGTCGCTTCCAAGCGTGATAATGGTACTTGGCAGTGTCAACAATCACACCGTCAAGATCAAAAAGGCATGCTTTAATATCGGCCATCTAAAATGAAATGTGTTCGAAATAGTTTTTGATATGGTAATCATATAAACCGTCAATTGGCTTCTTTATGATCTTACCTATTTGAATATTTCTCATTTCGGCAGCTTGTCGAAGGATATCTTCGTGGTAATAAGCTACAGAACCAATAAAATGTGTTTTGACTTTTTCGAAATCACGGTAGCAGGTAACGTGGATATCCAAAAATCTTCCGATACCTTCCAAGATCATGTCTTGCACATACGGTTCTGACTTGAATCCCGTAATGAATTTCATAAAAGAAGCAAGGTACACGTTGGCATGCGGCTGCATGTAGACCCGGTCGATTATGATGTCTTTGGTCAAGCCAAATTTATCAACGAGGCCATCATGAATGTTTTGAGGCAGTCGCTTGTATAGAAAATCAGACAGCAATTTCTTACCGAAATAACTCCCGCTCCCCTCATCACCCAGAATATAGGCAAGAGCGGGAACCTCTTCGCGAACGATGTCACCGTCAAAATGGCAACTATTCGAACCTGTTCCGAGAATACAAGCTATGCATGGATCGTCTTCATACACTGCAAATGCTGCAGCGACCAAATCATGGTCAACATATATTTCGGCATGGGGAAAGATCCGATTCAAGCCTTGCTCTGCGGTTCGTTTTAGTTCTGTAGAAGAGCAACCTGCTCCGTAGAAGAACAATGCTTTGACTTCGTTGGCCACTCGCATCAATTGTTCATTGTTGCGCAATTCAGCCTCAATTACATCGGCATCATGAAAATACGGATTGATACCCATTGTGGCACAATCGATATATGTCTTGTCTTCAGCGACTATTCTCCAATCGCATTTTGTTGAGCCACTATCTGCTATTACTAACATGTCTTTTTGTATTTATATCAAATCGAGAGTATATCTGCGATTCGAATCAATTCAGGGTCAATGGTTAATTTGTCGCTTATCGCCGTAGCAAAGGGAGTGAGAACGACCTCGTGATTCATAATTCCCACCATGCAATCTCTTTCACCTTTCAGGAGGTGTTCAACGGCAGCCACTCCTAAGCGACTTGCGAGGTTTCTGTCAAAGCATGAAGGACTTCCACCGCGCTGGATATGCCCTAAGATGGTCACCTTGGTATCGTAATAGGGAGCCTTTTCAGAGACTTGGCGAGCGAGCTCGGTGGCGTTACCACTTTTTCCACCTTCCGCTACTATAATTACACTCGAAGATTTGTTTTTTCTTCTAGCCTCATCCAGTTTTTCAACGATACTGTCGATGGTTGTTTCCCGTTCGGGAATGAGCGTGGCAAGTGCACCGCTGGCGACACCGGCATGAGCAGCAATAAAACCTGCATCTCTTCCCATCACTTCCACAAAAAAGAGCCGGCTATGAGATGCAGCGGTATCTCTGATTTTATCCACCGCGTCTATGACTGTGTTGAGTGCAGTATCGAAGCCAATGGTATAATCGGTACCGTCCAAATCGTTATCGATAGTACCAGGAATCCCAATGAATGGAAAATCGAATTCTTTATTAAAGATATGGGCTCCTGTAAATGTACCATCACCACCAATGGCAACAACGGCGTCAATACCCTTATTAATGAGCTTTTGATAGGCTTTTTCACGGCCTTCTTTTGTCATAAACTCTTTGCTTCTGGCGGACTTCAGAAAAGTCCCACCACGCTGGAGAATATGATTAACGGAGCGAACATCAAGTTCCTCAATATCCCCTTCGACCATTCCTTCGTAACCTCGATATATACCGGCTATCTGCAAGTCATAATACACGGCAGTCCGCACGACCGCACGCACAGCGGCGTTCATACCAGGAGAATCTCCTCCGGAAGTGAATACCGCAATTTTTTTGATTGAACCCATAAATGGAGTTTTGTTTTTAAAGTGTAATTTTCACACTTAGCCTACGATAACGCAAATAAACGAGAATTTATTGATATTTTTGACCCCTACTCGACTAAAAACGACAGTTATTGAACATGCGAAATGGTGATGCTGCTGAGGTTAAGTTTAACCCCAACGTATCCGTAGATTGTGTAATCTTCGGTTTTGACGGTGAAAAACTCAAAGTCCTTCTTATAGACAGAGGTCAGATGATCAATGGAAAAGGATCTGATGACAAGATATATGCCCTCCCGGGAAACCTAATCAGAGAAGATGAAAATCTTGATGAGGCGGCGGAAAGGGTATTGGACGAACTTACCGGCCTGTCAGAAATATTCCTAGAGCAATTTGGCTCTTTTGGTGCACCTGATCGGCTCACTAAAGAACATGATTTGGCTTGGCTTAAGTCTATTAGAGCGCAACCCGACGCACGCGTAATCACGGTAGCCTACTATTCTTTGATTCGAGCGGATCAATATGAAATTCACGCTAGTGGATTTGCCAAAGAAGCTTTTTGGCATGACATTGATAATTTGCCGAAATTGGGATTTGACCACAAAGAAATCATTGAAGGTGCTTTAGGCGAACTGAAATTCAAGAGTAAATATCAGCCATTGGGCTTTGAGCTACTACCTGAAAAATTTACACTTGGCCAGCTACAAAAGCTTTACGAGGCTATTTTAAAGACTGAGTTGGACAAGAGAAATTTTCGAAGAAAAATTCTCAAGATGAGTTTCTTAGTTCCGCTGAAGGAAAAGCAAAAAGGGGTTCCGCATAAACCCGCACGGTATTACATGTTTGACAAAGAGATGTACCAAAACTACAAGTCAAACGACTTTTACTTTACTCTTTAGCACCTCTCAATTGCCTTAGTTCTTCGAGTAATTCTTTTTCTTTTGAGCTAAGATTGGTGGGAACGGAAATCTTTATCTCCCCAATAAAATCACCATAGACGCCCTTCTTACCATATTCAGGCATTCCCTTCCCTTTTAGCCGCAATTTCTTACCGCTATTGGTTCCCGGAGCAATTCCCAGAGACATAACGCCATGCGGAGTCTTAACTTTCGCTTTACCGCCGAGGGCTGCCGTATAAAAGTCTATATCAACCTTTCCCAATATATTTAGTCCATCGAGCTGATAGGCTGCACTTTTTCCAACTTTCAACTCAATAATCAAGTCTCCACCCTGCGGCCCCTTGCCGGTTACTTTCAACTTTTGACCAGCTTTCGCGCCCGGCGCAATATTTAGTCTAATCTTATTGCCATTTACCTGCAGTGTTTTGCTAACACCTTGAAATGCTTCTTCAAAGCTCAAACTCAAATTACCTCTGACCGTTGCAGGCCTTCTTGCTTTAGACTGTTGCCCAAAAGGGGAACCGCCCCCGCCAAAGAAGGAGTTGAAAAAATCCGAAAATCCTCCCCCACGAGATCCACCAAAGAAATCGCCATACTCTCCACTGTATTGATAATTTCCAGCTCGTCTGCCTTGTTGGGCGTTCTTATACTGATCGAAATGCTTCCAGTTCGAACCTAGTTCGTCATACTTTTTTCGCTTATCAGCATCGCCCAATACTTCATATGCCTCATTGACCTCCTTGAACTTGTTCTCCGCCCTGCTATCATCCGGATTTTTATCGGGATGATATTGGATGGCCAACTTTCTAAACTTCTTCTTTATCTCGGCTTGCGAAGCTTTTTTATCGATACCTAGAATTTTGTAATAGTCCTTGTAATCCATCATTCGTTTTTAGACAAAAAAGAAAGTGCGAACTAAAAGTCCGCACTTCCCACCATTTAACCAAAATTTAAATCAATTAGCAATCACTTGACGGCAATCTGACGAACTTTGGATTTCTCTTCCAGTTCAGCCTTGGGAATATCTAAAGTGAGAATTCCGTTCTCGTATTGCGCATTAATTTTTTCAAAATCTACGTTTTCAGGCAGTCTGAAAGACCGAACGAAAGACGCGTAGTTGAACTCGCGTTTGGTGAATTTTTCATTCTCCTCGACTTTCTCTTCCGACTTATCCGTTCTGATCGACAATAGATCATCATTAAGTTCGATTTTGAAATCATCTTTTTTCATTCCCGGAGCAGCCAATTCAACGTGAAATGCATTCTCTGTTTCCTTCACATTGGCGGCAGGTACAGAAGTTGTCCTAGCAATATGCCTTGGATTGAATTCGCCTTCAAAAAAGTCATTGAAGAGATTATCAAAATCATTCCAAGCCGGCGCGTTGTTTCTAAATTTTATGAGTGACATAGTTTTAAATTTATTGTTTGACATCAATTTCACATCTCATTGGACAAATAGAATACCATCTCATAATCAAGGTCTTTTATGCGCCAAATTGACACAATCCACTCATTAATAGTGACATATTGACGCGAAAATATAATCTAGCCTGCTAAATTGTCGGCTAAAGAGTTCCAAACAGGGTCGTTTGGGAATGGAGCAGTAATCATCAGAGGTTCTTTTTTAACGGGATGAATGAATTCAATCGCCCTAGCATGCAAATGAATGGAGCCGTCTTTATTGGTTCGAGCTGCACCGTACTTCACATCACCTTTTATCGAGCAGCCAATTTCTGAAAGCTGCACTCTGATTTGATGATGCCTCCCCGTCTTTGGCTTAACTTTCAGAAAGAAGTATCGATCAGATGAGAAAACATGTTGGTAATCCAATATGGCCTCTTTGGCTCCTTTTTTTGGTGTTTGAGATGCTCTGGATTTATTCTTTGAACTATCCTTAATGAGGAAGTTGGTCAGCGTGCCTGAAGAATTATGCGGTTTCGCGCACACGGCAGCATAATAGGTCTTCCGGATCTCTTTGGTTTTGAACAACTCGTTAAGCCTTGAGAGCGCTTTTCCCGTTTTTGCGAAAACGACAACTCCGCTTACGGGCCTGTCAATTCTGTGAACGACTCCCGTGAAGACATTGCCCGGTTTTCTATATTTATTGCGAATCCACTCCTTGACGATTTCACTGAGGGGAGCATCGCCGGTATGGTCTCCTTGCACCAAATCACCACTTCGCTTATTTACGGCGATGATGTGATTATCCTCGTAGAGTACTTCCAGATTCTTTGCGGTTGAATGCACTTATGGCTAGTATTGCTCTGAATCATTTGGAAAGTCCCGAGATCGAACATCGGTGACATAATTTCCAACTGCTCCTTTTATATCCTCATACAGATTGAGATACCTTCTGAGAAATCGCGGATTAAATTCATGAGTAATTCCCAGCATATCATGGACAACGAGAACTTGTCCATCTGCATCACCACCCGCACCTATTCCTATGGTTGGTATAGTGAGTTGTTTTGAAACCTTTTCTGTCAGTTTGGCCGGAATCTTTTCCAAAACAATACTAAAACAACCTGCCTCCTCAAGTGCAAGTGCATCTCGCACAAGTGTCTCGGCCTCTTCTTCTTCCTTAGCTCGAACGGTATAGGTTCCAAACTTGTAGATACTCTGTGGAGTCAGGCCCAAGTGGCCCATAACAGGAATCCCCGCAGAAAGAATACGCAAGACGCTCTCTTTAATCTCCAAGCCACCCTCCATTTTAACAGCATGAGCGCCACTCTCCTTCATAATTCTGATAGATGATGTCAAAGCTTCTTTACTATTTCCTTGGTATGCTCCAAATGGTAGATCAACCACGACCAAAGCTCGGTTGACTGCTCTAACCACAGAAGCCGCATGATAAATCATTTGATCCAGCGTAATGGGCAGTGTCGTTTCGTGTCCTGCCATCACATTGGAGGCAGAGTCTCCCACCAAGATGACATCGACTCCTGCCTCATCCACAATTCTCGCCATCGAATAATCGTACGAAGTGAGCATGGCGATTTTTTCGCCTTTGCTTTTCATCTCTTGCAAGGTGTGCGTGGTAACACGTTTTACATTTGAGTGTACTGACATAATTAGGACCAAATTTAGTTTTCAAACGTACTGTTTTTCTCCATGGTGAAAAAATGCCATTTAAGATTGGATTCCCTTCCACACATCAATTTCATACCGTTTATTAAACGAGTACGACAGGATACATCCATAAGCGCTACATTTGGCAAATAATTTTAAACACCCATGATTAAAAGATCGTCCGACCTTTTTCTTCTTTTTTCTGCAGTCACCATCATTTTTCTTTCGTCTTGCGAAACTGATGTAGAGCTTTTGGCTCCATACGACGAAACACCTGTAATTTATGGAATTCTGGATTATACGGCAGACACTCAGTTTGTGAGAATCAACAAGACATTTCTCGGAACGGGCGACCCGAATCAGTATGCAGCTATCAAAGATTCGGTGGAGTACGACCCGGCTGATGTGATCGCTAAAATCATCAAATACGACGATGATGGAGATTTTTTAAGTGAGATAACTCTTGAGCCCATTGATATCCCAAGTAGAGATCCAGGCGTTTTTTATTCGGAAGACGTGCGTTTTTACTACACCACTCAGCAGCTTCTCACGGAAGAGCAGCAAGCGAATCAGGAAGAGTATATTTTTGAACTAAACGTTACCATTAAAGATGAGGAGTACAAAGCCGAAACCCGCTTTCCAGGGTTGTCTACGAGCACAATCGAACTCCCTTTTTTAACCTCAGGTGATCCACAACGTCTGTTTTTTGTACTGCCCAGTGGAACCATGAATTTCGTCTCTGAAACCTTCAGGTTTACCACTGATCGGTTTACCGCGTCATATTCTGCTTCTTTTCGAATGAATTTTGACTACGAGCAGAATGACGGAACAGTTGTGGAAGATGCATTCATTGATTACGACATGGGAGATTTTGGAAATGAAGAACTGGTTTCCCAGCGAGATATAACCATCTCTCTTTTTGGAGAAAACCTCTACACTTTCTGGGGTAATCAATTGGATCTTATCCCTGATTTGAACGAGGTTCGAATCCAAGATTTTGAATTTAGAGTGACAGGTGCAACACCTGAATTGAACACGTACATTGAAGTATCTCAACCCGTGAGTCAATTCACTCCGGTATTGAATTCTTTCACCAATATTTCAAACGGAGCCATTGGCCTTTTTAGTTCGGTAGCCACACGATCAAGAAGAGCATACATTTCCGAACCATCCCTTCTCAAATTAAATGAGAGCCCTCTGACAGGTTCATATTCCTACTGCGTGCAAGGCTGGAGTGGAAGCGAATACCTCTGCACAGAATAAACTCTTCTGTCTTTTTGTCACATTTCTTGACAGTATTTGTGTCAATACTGCACGAAAATCAAAATAAATACGTCCGGTACACCTATTGCTCATTGCGAATCAAACATAATTGAAAACAATGAGTAAAGTAATAGGAATAGATCTCGGTACCACCAACTCGTGTGTATCGGTAATGGAGGGTAACGAACCTGTTGTTATCGCGAATAGCGAGGGTAAACGAACTACTCCATCAATTGTAGCCTTCACAGAAGGAGGCGAGCGAAAAGTGGGTGACCCTGCAAAAAGACAGGCCATCACAAACCCTACTAAGACGATCTCATCAATCAAGCGATTTATGGGTAACTCTTTCGACGAAGTAAAAAATGAAGCGGGAAGGGTTCCTTATAAAGTTGTAAAAGGAGACAACAACACTCCGCGTGTTGAGATCGACGATAGAAAATATACTCCACAAGAGATTTCTGCCATCATCTTACAAAAGATGAAGAAAACAGCAGAAGACTACTTGGGTACTACTGTATCAGAAGCGGTAATTACCGTTCCTGCTTACTTTAATGACTCTCAGCGTCAAGCTACCAAAGAAGCAGGTGAAATTGCAGGTTTGAAAGTTCGAAGAATCATCAACGAACCGACTGCAGCAGCATTAGCCTACGGACTTGACAAAAAGAGCGAAGACGTAAAAGTTGTGGTATTCGACCTTGGTGGTGGAACACATGACGTATCGATCTTGGAATTGGGAGACGGCGTATTCGAAGTATTATCAACTGATGGTGATACACACCTAGGTGGAGATGACTTTGACCAAGTAATCATCGATTGGTTGGTTCAAGAATTTAAAGGAGAATACAGCACGGATCTCACGCAAGATCCAATGGCTTTGCAGCGTTTGAAAGAAGCTGCTGAAAAAGCAAAAATTGAATTGTCAAGTGGAACTTCTACTGAAATCAACTTGCCATATATCATGCCTGTAGATGGCGTTCCGCGTCACTTGGTGAAAACTTTGACACGCGCCAAATTCGAGCAGCTTGCCCATGACTTGATCCAGAGAACGATCGATCCTTGTGAGAAAGCGATGAAATCGGCGGGTTTGAGCAAGTCAGACATTGATGAAGTAATCTTGGTAGGAGGATCTACACGAATTCCGGCAGTAGTCGAAAACGTGAAGAAATTCTTCGGCAAGGAGCCTTCAAAAGGAGTAAATCCGGATGAGGTAGTTTCTATCGGAGCGGCTATCCAAGGTGGTGTGCTTACAGGAGAGGTGAAAGATGTTCTTTTGCTAGACGTAACTCCACTTTCTTTGGGTATCGAAACGATGGGTGGAGTCTTCACCAAATTGATCGAAGCGAATACCACGATTCCTACAAAGAAATCGGAAGTATTCTCTACCGCATCAGACAATCAGCCATCAGTAGACATTCACGTGTTGCAAGGTGAGCGCCCGATGGCGGCAGGAAACAGATCGATTGGTCGATTCCAATTGTCAGACATTCCACCATCGCCTAGAGGTGTGCCTCAAATCGAAGTGACGTTTGACATCGATGCCAACGGTATTTTGAATGTGTCTGCTAAAGATAAAGCGACAGGTAAAGAGCAAAGCATCAGAATCGAAGCTTCCAGTGGACTTTCCGATGAGGAAATCGACAAAATGAAGAAAGAGGCTGAAGCCAATGCTGAATCTGACCGAAAAGCTAAAGAAGAAGTTGACACTGTCAACAAAGCGGACTCGCTGATTTTCCAAACAGAGAAACAGTTGAGCGAATTCGGAGATAAGATTCCTGCGGACAAAAAGCAGCCTATCGAAGATGCTTTGGCGGAGCTTAAGAAAGCTCACGAAGCTAAAGATATCGACGCGATGAATTCAGGTATGGAAAAACTAAACACCGTTTTCCAAGCCGCATCACAAGAGATGTACAGCGCACAGCAAGAAGCTCAGGGTAGCGGAGCCGAAAACGCTGAATCAAGTGCTTCTGACGGTGACGAAGAAGTAACTGATGTTGACTTCGAAGAAGTAAGTGAAGAGCAGAAATAATTCTGATCTGAATAAATAAAAAGTAAACGCCCTCTCGGTTTCGAGAGGGCGTTTTTTATTCAACTTGATAACTTGCTGAACGGTAGAGAGGGTTTTCAACAAAAGTCGAATCTGTAAGTGTCATTAAAAATGCCAGTATATTGTGCTTTTCTTCTTCAGAAAATAGCGGTTTATTTTTTGTGAAGTAATTCATTTTAGCGTCGAGATTGACATGCGACTCGACACCTCTGCTGTAAAAATCAAGAACTTCTTCTAGTGATGAAAATCTACCATCGTGCATGTAGGGAGCTGTAAAAACCAGATTTCTCAAACTTGGAATCTTAAAGAGCCCCAGATCATTTTCATCGGAGGTCACATCATACTTACCCCAGTCAAGCGAATCAATGATTGGCAAGCCATTATTGGCTAGTCCTCCATTCGTACCTAAGGCATGTGCATCAGTGGTATGACAATGAAGACAATTGCCCATGCTTTGATCATTTACAAATACGAATCCTTTGTACTCTTCCTCCGTGAAATGATCCTCACCTCTTAGTACTCTGTCGTACTTTGAGTTATTGGAAATCAATGTGGATTGAAATTGTGCCAAAGCGTCAGCTACAAGCAAACTGTCTATTTCTCTTCCCGGAAATGCCTGATCAAACAAGCTCAAGTAAGTTTCATCGGATGATAATCTGGAAACCGCTTCTTGCCATGACAAGTCCATTTCGGTATGTCCTGACACAACCTCGATGGCTTGGCTTTCAAGACTCGTCACTCTCCCATCCCAAAAGAAAGAGTCACTCCATAGCAAATTAAAGAGAGCAGGTGTATTGCGTCTTTGCCGTTTTCCACTTACACCCTTACTACTTATTTCTCCTGAATCGGAAAAGGCATTCTCAGGCTTATGACAAGAAGCGCACGATATCGAGAAATCCCTGCTTAAAATAGTATCGTAAAACAATGACCGCCCTAGTAGAACACCCTCTTTTGTGAGGTTCTCAGCATTATTCTGAATGAAGGGAGGAAAATTATCCGGTCGTTTCAAAGTATAACGGGTAGGGTTTTGAGATAGACCTGTACACAAGACTATCAAACCACTTATGACCAGCAAAACTATCTTCGAAAGACTCATGACTATCTGGCAACTACGACTTGATGCATTTCTGTTTTGAGATTTGATCTAATCATAACTTGATAACTCCCCTGTGGGAAATCTGACATATCGACGAAAAAGTTTGTCGGAATCTTTTCATAAGATCTCATCAGGCGCCCCATTTCAGAATAAATCTTCAATTCCTCAATTATGTGAAATTCATTCGATTTTTTCAGCTTGATGTTAAGCCTTTCTGCAACAGGGTTAGGATAAAGCGTCACATAAGATTGTTCTCCTTTGGTTTCTCCAACCGTGTGAACAATAGTTGGCTCTAAGAGCAAATTGTCAATCATCCAACCGTCACCATCACCTTGAATGGAATCGCTAAAAAAAGTAAAACGTATTGACAGCGTATCATCAAGCGTTGAAAGCCATCCGTATTCGTAGCAGAGCCAAATCTCTCTCCATAAAGAATCCGTACCTGCGAAGGCTATTGTACCATCGGCCAAGGTATCAAGGTTAGTATCATCCCACCCATACCAGTTATACACGTAAGGACTGGTAAAAGCATTTTCCCAATTTTCACCGCCATCAATAGAAAAATCTACCGTACCGCCGTCTAAAGAATCTATATCGAGTTTTTGGACCCACTTGAAAGCCGCAATCCCGTAGTAATAATTCATGAATTCCTCGTCCATGGGTACGTGAAGATAAAAAATGGCAGTATCCGATGCACCATAGGCATTTACGGTATCGGTAATTAAGGCGTTGGGCGGAGAAGAAGCTTCATCAAATAGTAATTTCTGTGGAACTCCGATTTGCCAAAGGGTAGAAGCGGAATCAATCACCACGTGCAGCGTATCCATCCAAGGATCGATTTCGCCATTGTCAAAATCTTGAGTATAGTATTGTGAACGAACTGAAAAAGTACAAGCTAAAAACAGGGAAAGAAATAGTAGAATTTTTATCATCGGGTTTGATTTTGAATTGGTTAATCCTGAATGTAGAAACAATTTTCAAAGGAAGATTTCTCAATTGAACTCATTCTTTAATTCCAATTAACCTGACTTCTCTCCTTTTATCTATGGGTGGGCTTAATCAAACAGCCATCTTTTCACGTAAAAAAGTCAAACACTATCCGGAAGAATTCAGCCATTCTTCTGAGCCTCCTTTTTTTTAGAACAAACCATAAATATCGGCGTTCTTTGGAGAGTCAAATGATCAATAATCGAAACTCTGTAATCGCCCTGATTCTGCTTTTGGCAGTTTCTGTTTTTTTCGGTTCTACCCTTCCTGATACAGGGTTTGATTACAATTTCGATAAGTTCTTCAAGCCCGACGATCAGGCCACTCAATATTTTCAAGTTCACCGCGACACCTTCAGCACCGACAATGATTTCATCCTGGTCGGCGTAGTCAATGAAGGCGGCGTTTTTGAATCGGACTTTTTGACAAAAGTCGAGGAGTTAACATCAGATCTGGAGGGTATGCCCTATGTCACTTCGGTGATCTCTCCTACCAATGCAAAAGTCAGAGTGAGAGAGCCCCTGACGGGAACGGTATTTCAGCGACCACTCCTTTCGGGAAAAAGAGAATTGGATTCGACACGAGTATTTACGGACCCGTCCGTAGTCGGAAATCTATTTTCGGCAGATACATCAGCCATCTCTATCGTGGCTATGACAAAGGAATTCCTAAACAAGGATGAGAGTGATGAGTTGGCAGAATCATTGAATACTATTTTATCTGAATACGACTTTGATGGAGTTCATCTTTCAGGTCGTGCCATAGGCCAAGTGGTTTTTATCGAAAAGATTCAAACGGAGTTTGTACTATTCATGAGCCTTGCCATGGCCTTCGTGGTAGTCCTTTTGTTTATCATGTTCAGAAGTACCAGAGGAATTATTTTGCCAATGGTTACCGTTCTATTAGCTGTGGTCTGGAGTATTGGTATCCTTAACCTAACGGGGAAAGGCATCAGCATTTTACTTAACATGCTTCCTCCCGTGATTTTCGTAGTCGGCATGAGCGATGCCGTTCACCTCTATTCCAGATTCTTAGAAGAGTTAAAGAAAGGGCTTTCAAAAAAAGAATCGATCAAACTGATGACCACCGATACGGGATTGGCCACATTACTCACCAGTGTAACAACCTCCATCGGGTTTGCCAGCCTATGGTTTACGGGAATTCCCGCCCTTCAAGAATTCGGAGTACTGACGGCAGTCGGAGTGATGGCCGCCTTTGTTATTGCCATTGTAATGATGCCGGCTTGCCTCACGCTCTTCCCCGAGCCAAAGAGATACTTGGAGGCAGCAAATACAGCGAGATGGGATGGGTTTCTATTGACACTTTTCCATGCTGTAACTAAAAACCGCAAGAAGGTATTCATAACGACCGGGCTGATCAGCTTAGTCATGATAGCGGTCATTACCACTATCGACCTGAACAATTACCTATTGGAAGATTTAAAAAAGAGTGAAAAACTGAGACAAGACTTCACTTTCTTCGATGAATACTTTTCGGGAGTGCGTCCGTTTGATTTGGGCTTGAAATGGAAAGACGAAGTTGATGTGGATGATCTCCAATATTTTCGATCACTTAATAAGCTGCACGTTTACCTGGAAGAGAACTACGGTGTCGGAGCCGTTATTTCGCCACTTTCGGTTTTAAAGGAGCTCAACCGAAGCAACCACGGCGGGAGGAATGAATTCTATCGACTACCCGAAAAAGAAGGCGAACTAAACCGATTGCTGAAAGATTACAAGAAGATTTTAAATACGGGAAAAATCTCCAATCTCACCACCGAAGATGGAAACTACGTAAGAGTTTTGGGAAGGGTTGGGGACTTTGGAGCAAAGCATTTTGCTTCAAAAAATGCTGAGTTAAATACATTTCTCGAAAGCGAAGGAATAGCGGAAAAAGCTTCGATTACGATCACGGGAACGGGGACTTTGATTGACAGAACCAACCAAACCCTTGTCGTAAGTCTATCGAAAGGATTGGGAGCAGCGTTCATTTTGATTTCCATCTTAATGGGGCTTATGTTCCGCTCATTGCGAATGGTGTTGATTGCATTGGTGCCGAATCTCCTTCCGCTTTTGGCAGTGGGCGCGGTGATGGCTGCAGCCGGCATCAATCTCAATATGAGTACAGGTATCATCTTTACCATCGCCTTTGGTATTGCTGTGGACGACACCATACATCTGCTGAGTAGATACAAGCTAGAGTTAATGAAAGGAATGAGTTCATTTCAGGCAATGAAAAATGCCTACCTCCATACTGGAAAGGCGCTCATCATTACGAGTATCATTCTTTTCGGGGGCTTTATCGGCCTTTGCTTCAGCTCATTCCAAAGTACCTTTTTTATAGGCCTCTTCGTGACGCTCACTTTGGGGTTTGCCTTGGTATTCGATTTCGCACTCCTCCCTCCATTGGTGATATCTCCCAAGGAAAAAGTGGATTAGTCAGCTGTTACTTTCTTCCCAAGAAGGGAAACAACGAGGTACAATAACCCCATACCAATGATGTAATTAAGGAGCCATGGTATAGAAACCAAGGCAGATAATGTAGTAAACAACACCGCCACCAGGCCGACAGTCAGGGCGTATGGCATTTGAGTCTTGACGTGTTGTAAATGATCGCATCGAGTCGCTAAGGAGCTCAAAATAGTCGTGTCGCTGATGGGCGAACAATGGTCTCCCAGAACGGCTCCGGCTAATACACAGGAAGTGGTGTTCAAGAAAATCTCCATTGCCGACGCTGCCTCCATCCCACTTTCGAGAGAAATTGCCCAAGCTAGTGGCAGCATAATGGGGTAAATAATCGCCATGGTTCCCCAAGATGATCCAGTGGAAAACGCAACCAAGGCAGATAGTAAAAAAGTCACTGCGGGCAGAGCCCATACGGCAAGGCGTCCTTCCGCTAATCCTGCCAAATAATCGGCAGTATGCATTTGATCAGTGAGAGCGGCAAGGCTCCAGGCTAAGATCAAGATGACAATTGCGGGCACCATAGTTTTGAATCCTTCTATCGATGCCAAAATTGAATCGCCAAAAGTCAGAGTCTTTCGCGCAGTGGAAAGAAGAACAGCGACAATCAGCCCAAAGGTAGACGACCAGAGCAAAGCCTTGTAGCTGTCAGAATTTCCGATGATGGTAGATAGCTTTCTTCCAAACGGAACATCAACTGAACGCCAAGCGGCAGGATCGGCGTCTATTCCGGTATACACGAGACCTGCCACTGTACCCAATATCACAACCAAAATCGGAATAATCGCATTCCACATATTGAGCTCAATCCCCTTCTGAGGCGCAAATTCTTCCAGATCAACGGCAGTATCACTTTCGGTCTGTGAATGGAAACCAGCCTCTCTTGCCTTCTTCTCTGCTTTGTACATTGGACCAAAATCTCTGTTTCTAAGAATGAGAATTAGCATAAAAACCAGCGCAAAAACCGGATAAAACGAATACTTCAAGGAACCGAGGAAGATGATGTAAGGACTTGCTTCGATTATGGTGGAGCCCGAATTGATCTGATCGAGGGCAGACTGTATATAACCCAATTCGGCGCCAATCCAAGTCGTGATCAAGGCAATAGCTGCAATGGGTGCCGCAGTAGAATCGACAATATAGCTCAACTTTTCGCGAGATATTTTTAATCGATCGGTTAGAGGTCTCATCGTATTACCTACAACCAAGGTATTGGCGTAGTCATCGAAGAAAATTCCAATACCCAAAAACCAAGTGGCTAGTTGACCTGATTTGGGACTGTTAGCCTTACGGGAAATGCGGTCAACAACAGCTTGCATTCCCCCATTCTTGGAAATCACGGCAACGATACCACCGATCAGCGTTGAGAAAAGGATAACAGATACATGTCCAGAATCAACCATAGCTTCTACCATATAGGTATCTATAGCAGAAAGAAGCCCTGTAAAGAGGCCTTCGGAATCAAGAGAGTAGTTGGCAACAATGATTGCTCCTGTAAAAATTCCCGCTATCAAGCTGCTGACGACCTCCTTGAATGCAAGTGCCAATGCAATAACAAGCAGAGGAGGAACTACCGATAACCACAAGGGCATCGGCGTTACATCTTTGACCGAAGTAAAACCACCTACCTTGATAGACATGGGTTCATTTCGATCAAATGCCATGAGAAACTCAGCCTTTCCATCTTGAAAACTGAGCGTCTTCCTTTCTCCGTTTATGACGACTTGTGCCTCATTCCCCAGAAGGTAAAGCTTATCCAAATCATTGCAAACCAAAGTCGCCGAAGACTCCAAGCCATCGACAATCAAGTGGGGAAGCTGTACTGAAAAATCATCCCTTGTAAAGATGCTCTCGTCCTGTGCCAAAGCAGAAACAGAGACTAAAACAGCGATAGCCGCAAAAAGAAGAGATTTTATCCTAGGAATCATGAAGGCGCAAAATAGAAATTTTAGGATCGTTCAAGAACCGATCAGCGATTGTTAATTTTGTGCCATGCGTCGAATCACAATAATTTTGATCGTGCTCACCATAATTTCTTGCGGAACAGAATCTCCTCTTGATCAAAAATTGACAATGCTCGACAAAACTGGAGTTGTCTTGGACACGGTGTTCTCGAGTCACACAGGCACAGCATTGATCTTCTTGTCACCCGAATGTCCGCTTTGCCAGAACTACAGTGTAACTATTGATCGCATCCAAGAAGACTTTGATGGAAAAGACATCGCGTTTTACGGTGTCGTCAGCGGAACTTACTACTCAGACGCAGACATCAAAGGCTTTCTAATTAGGTACAAACTTGACCTACCGGTCATACTTGATCCTGAACTAGCCCTTGCAAATCATTATGAAGCTGAGATAACCCCTGAAGCATTCTTGATCGCAAAAAATGGAGAACCACAGTATCAGGGAGCGATAGACAACTGGGCAATTTCGCTGGGACAGAAGCGACAGACCATAACTGAGCGATACCTCGAAAATGCACTTACCGCCCACTTGACGGGAAGTGAAATCAATCCTAAAAAAACAAAGGCTGTAGGATGTTTTATAGAATAGCCCTTTTTCTGATCATCGGCGGATTGGTTTCATGTAGCTCAAGCACTGAAAGGACGGAGACCAATATAGCTGCAGTTGAGCCGACTGACACGATTAAGATCAGCAAAGACCTGACCTTTTGGGAAGATGCCGCACCGATAATTTTTGAGAATTGTACTCCTTGTCATCACCAAAACGGTGCAGGGCCATTTTCCTTAACCGATTTTGATGCGGTTAAAAAGAGAACGAGGACCATTCGACAAGTAGTAGCTGATGGCTACATGCCACCATGGCCGGCTGATCCTGAGTTCAGCCGTTTCAAAGGAGAGAAAATCCTTTCCAAAAAGGAGAAATTGACTCTGGTCAATTGGATTGATCAAGGAGCTCCTGAAGGAATGAAAACTGAGGTTATTCCTCAACCAGAAATATTCACTGCAGAAAATCCCGAAAAGCCCGATGTGATCATACCCTATTCTGACACTGTGCCGATTCCGGGACAAAATCTTGATCTTTTTAGAATAGCGAAAATTCCAATTAACCTTCCGAGAGACACTGTTATCAAAGCTATTCACTTCAGGCCGGGAAACAAACAATTGGTGCACCATGTCAATGGTCACCTCATCAATTATGAAAAAGGGATGAAGGAAGATTCCCGACAGGGAGAGTGGATAATTGATGCTGAAAAAATGAATTCTTTGGAAGCTTACAGACTTATGAAAATTGCAAATGACGACGGTTCCTACCCGGTCATGAGGGTTTCGGCTTTCAACTATTTACCGGGTGTAGAACCTCTGCAATATCCCGAAGGCATCGGAGGACTTTTCATTAATGAAAATGCAGCATTCTTGCTAAATACCTTGCATTACGGGCCATCACCTTTGGACACTTTCGACTTCAGTCAGATTGAAATTTATTTTGCCGAAAAGCGTCCCGAAAGACCCGTATCCGAGCTACATATGGGCACACAAGGTATCACTAAGATAGAGCCGGAATTTATTTTGCCCGCAGGTGTAGTCAGCACTTTCACCACTAAATATCGATTGCCTGATACCATATCTGTTTTAACGGTGAATCCACACATGCACTTGCTAGGCCGCGAATTCACCGCCTATGCTTATTCGGAAGACAAGTCGGATACCATTCCATTGATCCGAATCCCTGAATGGGACTTCAGGTGGCAGTACTTTTATACTTACGAGAAAGTACAGGTTTTACCAAAAGGATACACCATTCAAGTGGTGGCCGTTTTTGACAATACCATTGATAATCCTTTTAATCCAAATATCCCGCCTAAGACGCTAAGCGAGGCAGGGAAAAATATGAAGACAACGGATGAGATGTTTCAGTTTTTCATAAATTACATCCCCTATCAAAAAGGAGACGAAGGGATAGAACTCTAAAATACCGGATATGAAAATTAAGATATGCCTTACCCTCTTTACTCTTTGCTTTTCGCTACTAGGTTTTTCTCAAGAAGCCGATAATCGCGCGAATGCAGCGGTACAAGAGGAAATGAAAATGTACCATAAAGAGCTGAATCTTTCAGCAGAGCAGCTTTATCAAATCACCCAATTACTGGGAGAAAAGATCAAAAAGAGCGAGGTGATTGTAGCTGAAATTGAGGGGCTCAAAAGTCAACTCGACAATATTGATGTCTCAACGGACAAGCAAATTATGAGCGTTCTGAATGAAGATCAGAGACTGATCATGCAAGAAAAGCTTGAAGAGAAATTGACCAAGCAACAAGAAGAGTTTAAGAACTCATTAACGGATTAGTCCAAGTCATTGGCTACCCAGCGCAGGTTATCGATTTCGACACCGGTACTGCGCTCACCTTCGAATTCCATTCCGCATACCACCTGAACTCGAGCCATCATAATCTGCTCAAATTCTCGTATTGTGATATTTACAGGAGTGAAGGTTGAATCATTGAATGAATGGGTTGAGATATTCACATACTCACTTCGTCGGTAGGGCTCACAACCACCATTAGCAGCAACTTTCCCGCTGATGAAGACTTTGATAAAGTCAGGTGATCCATCCTCAGTATCAGTCACACGTGCGTCAAATTGGAGGCTACCCTCAGCGAAATCACGCGCGTCTTGTTCATTGATCAAAGTGAAATAAGAGCGATGCGTAAAACCACCGCCTGTTCCCAAGTAGAGCGTTTCGGCTACCGTAGCAGAATCCCTGGCTTCTTCCATCACCTCCGTGATCCCTTCACAAACGTTTAAGCTATAAGCTCCTTCAACCAAATCACCATTCCATCCTCCTACTAATCCGGCTTGCCAAATCATCTGTTCTGCTTGGTTGAATTGACAAGTACCATCATCTTTTAAAGCGCTGGCATCGTAATTCACCGCAATTGGATCGGTACATCCTTCTTGTTTGGGGTCTTTGTTGCATGAAGTCAGCAACAAGAGAGCGAAAATCGGTATGTAAATTTTTAACTGCATTCTAAGGGGTCTTATGCGATTTGTCCTTTTATACTTATTTGGTTCAATTTGGTTTCACAGGTATTTTGGAAGTCATAGCTTTGTCGATAAGAATTTACTCCTTATAGATATCTCCAATGACACTAACCCAATTAAAATACGTTCTCGCAGTAGATACCTACCGCCATTTTGCCGCCGCTGCCGAAAGCTGCTTCGTGACTCAACCCACCCTTAGTATGCAAATTAATAAGCTCGAAAAAGAGCTGGATGTTTTGATTTTTGATCGGAATAAACATCCCGTTGAGCCGACTGTCATTGGTGCTCAAATCATCAAGCAGGCCCGCACCACTATGCAAGAGGCGAAGAGAATAGAGGAGTTAGTCAAGGGAAGTAAAGGACAGGTATCAGGAGAATTCAGACTAGGCATTATACCTACGGTGAGTACCAATTTACTTCCTCGTTTCCTTCGAGTAGTTATGGAAAAGTACCCGGAGATTGAGCTAAAAATTGAAGAGCTACAGACCGAGCAGATTTTAGAAAAACTCGATCGTGATCAGATTGATGCGGGCATTCTTGCAACACCGTTGGACAAGACAGGAATTATCGAAAAACCACTATACTACGAACCATTCATGGCTTATGTACCAAAGGGACATCGTTTGGAAAACGAAGACTTCGTGCTTCATTCAGAGTTAAGGTTGAGCGATATGCTACTGCTTAAAAACGGACATTGCTTCAGAGACAGTGTGATAAATCTGTGTGCATCTGCTTTTCCGGATGACCATAGCAACCACAAAACACTCGAATTTCAGAGCGGAAACTTTGAAACCCTCATTCGTCTGGCGAACAATGGATTTGGAATGACGCTACTCCCATACCTGATGGCACTGGATTTAGGTGAAGAAGAAAGGCAATTTATCAAACCAATCGAACACCCGCAGCCAACGAGAGAGATAAGTATGATCTACAGTAAAGTGCAGCTGAAAATTAGTATCATCGACTTGCTTGCAGAGGAGATTCAGGCCCAGCTGCCTAAAAAACTTCTCTCACCTCAAGCAGAGACTGTGGTGAATCCCAAGATTGATAAAAAGTTAGCCGGCTAAAGTGACGAATCAAAGAAAGTGTCATGATTGTGGAAAGTGGACTGATTCAAGTGAAAACTATTGCGTTTTCTGCGATGCTACTCTTGACCCTGTTCTTCGGGCGAAAGAGGAAAAAGCTGAAAGGGATCGCATCGCAAGAGAGAAGAAGCTTCTAGCCGAGACCAAGTTTGAAAAGTACCTTCGCAGCCTACAGGAATCCGAAAAACCAGGACATCAGATTTTCTTCAAAGTATTAAATGTGGCTTTCACTATTTACATGGGAGTTTTATCCTTTTTTATATGGCTCATAGCACTGATATCGGGATAAGAGAGAGAAGGTTTTTCCTTCTGATGATATTTCTCTATCTGGCCATTCGCTGGATAAGAGCGATTCATTTCGGGCCTGAGTTTCTACATTTCTATGGCGGTGATATTCTGTTTGTACCCATCCTCATGACTTCCGTCAAAATTGTAAAATGGCTTTTCAACTTTTCTTTTAATGTGAACAAGTTAGAAGTTGCCATAGCCGTTGTATATTCATGCGTCGTCTTTGAATGGCTGTTGCCAAATGAAGGCACGAACTTTGTCAGCGATCCGCTTGATATTGCAGCTTACATATTTGGAGCGCTACTTTATGTGTTCTTTATTTCGAAGGGTTCAGGCGATCAAGTTCAAGATAACAAACGCGTTAAGTCAATAAATTGATATGAAATTATTCTTGCTATTACTCTCAAGTTTATTCGTTTTTGGAATAGCCAATGCTCAGGAAGATTTGAAAAATCTATCTGCTAAAGAACGTTTTCGAATTGCCGAAAACGAGAAAATTGAAGCTGCGACCGATGTGGAATTTCAGCAGTACATGAGCACAGGCCACGACCTTTTTTCAGATCGGCACTACCTCAAGGCCATTCGCAGTTACGAAAAGGCAGCGGAAATTCGACCCTACAATGTCTACCCAAAAGTGAAAATCTCCGACATCGAACTCTCCATGAAGGATACCTTAGAAATCCTCAGAGCTGCAGAAAAAGAAGAAATTAAAAAGGAAAAGCCAAAACCGAAAGAACCCGAGGTAGCTGAAACCGAAGAAAAACTTCCTGAGACGCCAAAGCAAACGATGGATAGATTGGACAAATGGGAAGAAAATGAACGGCAAAAGCTAGAGGCTCAACGCGAAAGTGAAAAAACAGAGAAAGAACAGGCTCAGCCTCCTACTCAGACAACATCAGGCGACGTGCAGACCATGTCTATCGAAGACTACCGAAAGGAATTGGCAGAGACTTTTCCCAGTGGCATAACTGAAACGGTATCAGAAGAAGGAAATAAAACAATCACCAAACGAGTGGTAGTGCACAACGGAAAAGGAGACGAGTACAAGAAAGTGGTCCACAACTGGGGCGGAGTTTTCTTCTTTAAAAACGGCGATGCAGTGACGGAACGTGTTTGGGATCAAGAAACTGTCTCTGAGAAATAGGGTCTCTATTTTGGAGACTTGGCTCCTGCCAAAATCTTTACTTCGAGATCATTCTCCCGAGGAGGTATGGGGCATGAATATCGATCTGAATAGGCGCAGTAAGGATTATAAACCAAGTTGAAATCAACAAACACAGAATCACTAGGTGGAATCTCCATCTCGAGGTATCTCCCACCTTCATAAGTTCCGAAGCCATTGGAAGCATCGGTAAAAGGAACGAAGAGCTGATTCTCATGACCTGGCATTCGCATTAGTTCCAAATTTCGATAAGCTGACAAAACGAGCTCCGTTGAGTCCACTTGAAAATGAATTGTCCCCGCTTTTTGATAGCGCTGCTTAATTGACCCGGTAGTTTGAAATGTGATTGGCTTTTGGCGATCGAGAATTTCAAACTTCGCCATTAACGCAAAATCAGGATTATAAGGATAGCGCGCAACGCTATCAAATTCTGCTACCATCTCCTTCTTTAAAGGCGATTTTTCGGGATCGGCAAACTCTGCGTCAGTTTCAGCCCAGAATTCTATATAACGTGCTTCTTGAGCTATCATTGAAATCGAGGCAAATGCAAAGAGGGCAAACAAAAAGGTCTTAAAAAATCTCATTTGCCAAAGTTACGGAATCAGCAGACTGATTTTTTGGAAAGAGAAGTCATTTTTTACCATATTGCGGGTCATGGAATTAGCCCGATCCATAAAAGATGCTGAGAATGCATTGAGAGATTTCATCGAATACTCGCTGGAGAAAAATCTCGGAGCAGATTGGACGTCCAAATGTGGAATTCCCTCAGCCAGAATTGATCTTTGGCGAGAAAGAAAGGCTCAAGGAGAAGTAGATTCCGTTCCCAATAAGGGAGAGGAACGACTCGTGTACTACGCTCCTTTTGAAGATTTGTATGACTTGATTTCCGAAAACTGGATCGGGGATTTTCAAAGTGCTTTCACGGAAAGAGATCGACTCATCACTTTCATCAAAATTTTGGAGGAGTATAGAGATCCTCAAATTCACAGACGTGAACTATTCGTTTACCAAAAACATCTGGTTTTGGGCATCACGGGCGAAATTCGCGCTAAGATCACGGCCTACCGCAGTCTGCTGGAAGTAGGTAAAGAAGGCTATCCCAGAATAGAATACATCAAGGATAGTTTGGGGAATATTTGGGTGCCCGGAAAGCCTCGGCGACTCAAAACCAACTTGACCATACATCCGGGTACTACTCTGGAATTTATTGTGCAAGCCAGCGACCCCGAGGAGAAGCCTCTTGAATTTAAAATTCACGGACAGAAATGGCAGAGCGGCAACATCTTGTTTTTCGAAGTAGCAGATAAGCACGTTCAAAAGCAAGCGCAGATTAATATTACCATACGCAGTTCACGAAAATTTCATGCTTACCCTTTGGGCTATGATGACCGAGTGGTTTTCGAATATCAAATTATTCCCAGATAGTAAATCCGCTTATCTCCGGTTTCGACCGAAAAAGAGTTGAGCGAGCTCTTTGATGAAAATCACGATCGAAATTCCATGAACCTCCACTACATTGGTATCAGTTAAAATCTTCTGATGGTTGCTTTGAGCAGAGCAATGAAAAGCGAGCTGATCCTAGATCACTCGCTTTTTTTATTCGGCATCGGATTGGTATTTTTCTTAAATTTCGTAGAATTTGAACGCAATGAAAATCCTACAGAAACCATTCACAGCAAAAGAAAAAGACACAATCGAAGTTACCTTCGATAAGCCCACAAAGGTCTTACTGATCGAAAGCAGTCAGTTTACGCGTTACAAAAAAGGCCTCACCTATCAGTACCGAGGTGGTAAAGCTGAGCAATCTCCGGTGACTTTCACCGTTCCGTTTGACGGCATCTGGCATGCTGTTATTGAAAAAGGCACTTATACCAATCCTTTGGAGGTAACGGGAAATGCCAAACTCATCCCACACCGCTACGATACCTTAAATGGCTCAGAACAAACAGGGGCTGCAAAAAGGCAAGTTGAAGAATACGACGACACCCTCGATTAATGTCAAAACATTTCACTTTTAATAAAGCGAACCTTTTCGGGTTCGCTTTCATCATTTTAGCTTTTATCGCCTGCGAGCCATCGCAGTCAACTCAAGAAGATGATGAGCTTAAGGTCAAGCCCTCTGCGAAAAAAGTAATTGCAAAAAAGGATAGCACAATAGCAGTCGAAAGAGAGTACCCCAAGTTGGACAGTGCCAATATCGAAAGCTTTTTAAGCGAATACTTTCGCGAAAATCCCGAGAGGAGGGTCAGAGTGATTACGCGTGTAGGAACTCTCAAGGTGAAGTTGTTTGACGATACCCCATTGCATACTGCCAACTTTCTGATGATGACAAAAAGAAATTACTTCACGGGTACGGAATTTATTCGGGTAGCCCCTAATTTTGTGGTCCAAGGTGGGAACAACGAAAGCGAAATCGAAAAAGTAAAGCGGATCTTGATAGGATCATACACCATACCACCTGAATTTAAAGAAGAACGCTTGCATAAAAAGGGAGCCTTGTCCATGGCTCGCGATTACGAGAACAATCCCAACAAGAGGTCTTCGCCGTATTATTTTTTCTTCGTTCACGGACAGAAATTCAATGAACCACAACTAATGGCTATTGAACGAGACAGCGATATGGTCATTCCTCAATGGAAAAGAGAAATTTACAAGACCATCGGCGGCGCGCCACATCTGGATAATCAGCACACGGTTTTCGGCGAGATATATGAAGGCCTGGATGTCTTAGACAAAATGGCTGCAGTGGATACCGATGCAGGCGAATGGCCTATTACCCCTTTAATCATGCAAATTGATATTATCGATGAATAGAATAATGCTACTATTGGCGGTCTGTTTTTTATGGGCTTGCCAAGAATCAGGTGAAACAAATACTTCAATCCGAGTTGACAAAAGTCTCGATTCTTTAAAGGCGGGTGTGGCTTGCGCGCATCCCGTAGCAGCCGAGATCGGAGCAAAAATTCTTGAGAGCGGAGGAAATGCGACTGACGCGGCCGTTGCCGTGCAGTGGGCTTTGGCCGTTTGTTTCCCCGAAGCAGGAAACATCGGCGGAGGCGGATTTATGGTCGCCCGACGAAATGACGGTTTGACAACGACCTTAGACTTCCGCGAGCGAGCGCCCGGTGGTGCTTTTCCGGGGTTGTTCCTTGGCCCTGACGGGGAAGTACTTGAAGGTATCAGCACGGATACGCGAATAGCGGCAGGAGTTCCGGGATCGGTAGCAGGCATTTATGAAATGCACGATAAGTTCGGGAGCTTGCAAATGAGTTACCTCCTGGAACCGGCCATTGAGATAGCCCGAAACGGATTTCCAATTACTGCCGATCAGGCCCAACGCCTCAACGAGAATCGTGAAATGCTCGAAACACGAAATCGATTTCCCACCGCCTTTGTCAAAGAAACTCCATGGGTAGAAGGTGATATTCTGATTCAAGAAGATTTAGCCAATACGCTTACTCGTATTAGAGATAAAGGTCCGACGGAGTTTTATATGGGTGAAACAGCACAACTGATTTTGGAGGAGATGGGAGAAGGCAGAGGGCTCATCACTGCTGAAGATCTAAAAAAGTACCAACCGCAATGGCGGAACCCCATTAAGTTCTCATTTGATCGGTATCAAGTTATCTCAATGCCACCTCCATCGAGCGGAGGTATTGCTCTGGAACAAATGTTCAAGATGGCTAAAATGCTTGAAGTAGATTCAATTGTACACAACTCTACCGAATACCTCCATTTCAATACTGAAATTCAGAGACGCGTGTATGCCGACCGATCCATGCACTTAGGTGATCCCGATTACTACGACATTCCGTACAAAGAATTAGTTGATTCCACCTATCTCTCATCGAGACTGAGGAACTTTGAGTACCGAGCTACACCTAGCTCACGTGTAAGTCATGGGAATATGGAACAAGTCGCTGAGAGTATGGAAACCACCCATCTTTCGGTAGTGGATGAAGAAGGGAATGCCGTTTCGATCACAACAACTATCAATGGCATGTATGGAAGTCGAATCGTCGTATCCGGAGCAGGTTTCTTGCTCAACAATGAAATGGACGATTTCAGTTCCAAGCCGGGTACTCCAAATTCATATGGTTTGGTTGGAGGGAAAGCAAATTCCATCGAACCAGGCAAGAGAATGTTGAGCTCAATGACTCCCACCATTGTGGAAAAAGACGGCGAGCTATTTCTGGTGTCAGGTTCTCCGGGAGGAAGTACCATCATCACCTCCGTGTATCAGACTATAGCCAACTGCGCATTTTTCAGGATGGATCTTAAAGATGCTATAGCCGCTCCGAAATTTCACAGTCAATGGCTTCCGGACAAGTTATTCCTTGAACAAGACAGATTTCCTGAGGACCTCATCACTTTATTGGAAAGCAAGGGACACGAAATCGATTATTTCTACTCACTCGGAAGAGTAGATGCCATTAAAGTTTCGGATAATGGAATGCTCGAAGTCTGCGGAGATCCACGTGGCGACGATGTAGGAGCCGGGTATTAAATAGAATGATGCACGAAGTTTTAAAAAAGTACAACGAAGTCAACCATTTCGGTGCACTACTCGGGCTGGAACTCAAAGTGATCAAACCGGGTGAGGTCGAATACCGAATGGAGATAAAAGAGGAGCACCTCTCCAACCCTTTGGCAGCCCATGGCGGAGCTATCTCCGCAATGATGGATGCCATACTCGGTGTGGCAGCGCTTTCACTGGCGGTAGAAAACGACAAGCTAGTGAGCACCGTGGAGTTTAAACTCAACTACTACACTCCCATAAAACTCGGAGATAAGCTATTGGGAAATGGAAAAGTGACCTTTGCAGGAAACAGACTGATTTCATCAGAGGGTACCATCTTTATCGAAAACGAGAATATGAAAATAGCGTCCAAAGGACTCGGCACGTTCAATGGTTATCCCGCTTCTAAAAACGAAATACTAGGGAAAGTCTAGACTATTTCTCCCCGTCTTCCTCCGGTTGAGGTACATGCAGAAACTCTGAAGTTTGTTTGATCGCTACCATTACTTGCTCCAAAATTTCTTCCGCCGGAGCATCGTAATCAATGTCAAGAGGCTCGTAAAACTTCATTAATAGACGAGTATCTCTCTTTTTGATCTTGAGCCCTTTTTTGTCAAATGCCCTTCGGAATCCGTCAATATTAACAGGCACGACAATAGGCCTATTCTGTTTGATGATATGGGCAGTCCCTTTTCTCCCTTTCTCAAAAGCCTTGGTGGTTCCTTGCGGAAAAGTAACCAACCAACCCGTTTTCACTGCTTTCGAAATGTTTTCGGGGTCTTTTGGATTCACTTCACGCTCCACTGATTTTCCTGACGCTCGCCAAGTTCGGTCAACGGTTATGGCTCCGCCGTATGCAAAAAGCTTTGGCAACAAACCGCTCTTCATAGTTTCGGAAGCAGCGACGTAATAAACGTTTAGTTTGGGAGCAAGCAGATAAATCGGATTGCGAATTCCCCGTTTAAACTTCCATTTCGCGGCACCAAAAGCGTGGTACATCAAGATTACATCTGAAAAATAAGTCTGATGGTTGGACACAAAAAGCACGTTCTTGTCGGGTAATCTTTGGAGGACATCCATTCCCGCTATTACGCTTTTATTCGTCCACACGTAACGCGGCCACGTGATTATTCCCAGAATGGAAATAAGCAGGGATTTCAATATTTTCCACTGTCCGAATACGTTCTTCACTGCAGGTGAAATTGGTGGTGCAAGATACGCTTAATCGCAAGTGTTGTGTAAAGCCTATGTTAGTCAGCCCAAGTTTTGTTCTTTTTAACTTGGCCATCGTTAATAAATTCTTCCTTAACTAAGGCTAGGCAATAATTTTTTGCCTCGCCCAAATGAAAAATAACTTCAACTAAACCGACACAATAGACCTTACACAACACTAGTAAGGGTCAACGTTTATAATCAACCTGACGGATTTGAATTCTTTCTTTGCGAAAAACGGACCCGTTAGGCTTTTCATTTTCTCCTTAAAATCAGCGGGATTCTGATTTCTATGGAGTTTGAGAAGAAGATTTTTGTTGTAGCGATTTTTCACCCTTGCCACGATGGGGTACTCAGGACCCAGAATGGACTGCTCAGGCAAAATGGTGAGCAACTCGTTCTTCAATTCAGCGGAACAATAATCTACCATTTCTGCCTCGCGATGTTGGAGAGTGAGCTTGATCAATCGCGTAAAAGGCGGATAGGCAAACTCTCTTCTTTCCTTAATTTCTTGGTTCAATACACCCTCGTAATTTCCGTGCTTCACTTGCTGAATCAACCATTGATTGGGATCTTGTGACTGAATGATCACTCTGCCTTGCTTCTCTTTCCTTCCTGCTCTTCCTGCAACTTGCGTCATCAATTGGTAGGCCCTCTCCCCCGCCCTGAAGTCGGGAAAGCGAAGCAAGAGATCGGCGTTGAGAATTCCAACCAAATTCACCCGATCGAAATCGAGTCCCTTGGTGATCATTTGCGTACCAATCAAAATATCGATTGAACCGTTTTGGAAATCGGTCAAAATTCGAGAGTATGCATTCTTGGAACGCGTAGAATCCAGATCTAAGCGTGCCACCGTGGCTTCGGGAAAATAGATCGGTAGTTCTTCTTCGATGCGTTCTGTTCCAAAACCCGCTAATCGCAAACCGTGGCTTCCGCAGGCAGCGCAACTCGGTGGAGCCGTATAGCGATTTCCACAATAGTGGCAAACGAAACGGTCCTGGGCTTTGTGGTACGTCAAGGTTACATCGCATCGCGTGCACTCAGGCGACCACCCGCATGTATTGCAAAGCAGGATCGGTGCATAACCGCGGCGGTTTTGAAAAAGAATAACTTGCTCGTTATTTTCCAAGGTCTCGCGAATAGCATCGAGCAATTCTTTGGTAAAATATCCCGCTTTGCTGTCTTTTCCCGAAAGGGAAACCGGCTCAATCTTGGGAAGCTCAACTCCGCCGAAGCGCTCGGTCACTTGCACGTAGCCATATTTACCGCTTTTGGCATTGTAATACGATTCAAAAGATGGTGTGGCCGATCCAAGCAGTGTTTTGGCTCCGTGAATACTTGCTAGCACAATTGCAGCATCCCTTCCATTGTAGCGTGGTGCGGGGTCAAACTGCTTGAAGGAGGTCTCATGTTCTTCGTCTACGATCACCAAACCCAAGTCAGAAAACGGAAGAAACAAAGCACTTCTTGCCCCCAATACTACTTTAGCTTTGGTAGAGTTCTTATCGCCGATCGTGTTCCACAACTCTACTCGTTCGTTTTGACTGAAGCGCGAGTGGTAGACTGCCACCAAATCTCCAAAATGAGCCTTGAGCCGATTGATCATTTGGGTGGTCAGTGCAATCTCAGGTAGCATGTAGAGTACTTGCTTCCCTTTTTCCAATTGCTCCTTGATCAACGAAATGTAGATTTCAGTCTTTCCCGAGGAGGTCACACCATGAAGTAAGGTGACACTTTTCTCCTCGAATGATTTTTTCAAATCAGCTAAGGCCGTTTCTTGAATCGGGCTCAACTCGATAGGGCAGGCTCCGCCACCTTCGCCATAGACCAGTCTACCAACTTCTTTCTCGTAAATCTCGAAAATGCCTTTCTTTTGCAAGGTATTCACCTGTGCCGAAGAGGCTTCAGCTCTCTTTTGTAGAACCGTTTTTTGCACGTCTTTCGCTTCAGTACCGTATCGCTCACTCAATTGAACAAAAGCCATCAGTAGCTCCTCTTGCTTGGGTGCGCGCTGTACCGATCGAAAGGCAGCTTCTAAGCCCTCTTCATCCGCGCAAGCCTCGGTTAAACGAATGAACTTCTCCACTTTTGGCTTGAAGCCCTCTTTCAAATCCTCCATGATCAAAATGGCCGACACTTCAAGGAGCCTCTTCATCGTGCGCTGAATATTCTTGATGTCCAGTATTTCTGAAACTTCAGGAGCCGTCATCACTTCTCTATCATGCAAGACCTGAAGAAGCATTTGCTCTTTGTCACTCAATCCTGTGATATCCCCTTCAAAAGCAGGGTTGGGAATGTATTTGGTTTCGCTGCCAAGACGCATGGAGGAAGGCATGGCTGCGAGCATGACTTCGCCTTTAGTAGAGAGATAGTAGGACGCTATCCAATCCCAAAGCTTCATCTGCTTCGCATTGATCAAGGCGCTTTCTTCGAGAACGTCATCGAGGTATTTGGCGGTGTATCCCGCAGGAGCTCTGTCGTGAATCCGCTCGACAATACCTGTGTAAAGCTTGTTTTTGCCGAAAGGCACAACTACCCTGATACCCTCTTCGACATAGTCCACCATATTCTGAGGAATGCGGTAGGTGAAGGTCTTCGGGAGAGCTAAGGGCAAGACTACGTCGGCGAAATAAACTTTCAAGAGTAAATCCAAATGAGGAGTGCAAAATTAATGGAATTACCAACAGATAGCCGTGGTAAGAAAAGAGAAGCATTTGAAAAAGGAATTGGGTCCACCGTGTAAATTCGATTGCCATGATGAGTATGGATTTACATTGGATTGACTGGGCGATAATCATAGTGTTTTTGGTCTTCAGCCTCACAATAGGACTCTACTTCAGGAAGCGAGCTTCCAAGAGTTTGGAGAGCTTCTTTTTGGGAAACCGCGAGATGCCTTGGTTGGTTGCAGGAATATCGATGGTTGCCACGACATTCGCAGCCGATACCCCTCTCGCTGTGACCGAACTGGTGGGAAAGAGCGGTATCTCAGGAAACTGGATATGGTGGAGTTTTTTGGCGGGTGGAATGCTCACAACCTTCTTTTTTGCCAAGCTATGGCGAAGGGCAGGAGTGCTGACCGAAACAGAGTTTATCGAGCTTCGCTATTCAGGGAAACCCGCAGCCATGCTGAGAGGATTCAAGGCGGTTTACCTCGGTCTCATTATGAATATTTTGATCATTGGCTGGGTTAACTTGGCGATGATTACCATCATTCAAGAGTTTTTTGGCACTACGCCTGAATTGACTTACACTATTGTGGCCATTGCCATGGTGTTTGCCGCATTTTATACTTCCCTTTCAGGAATATGGGGAGTGGCCGTTACTGACGTGGTTCAGTTCACTTTGGCCATAACAGGCACAATAGTCTTGGCATTCATTGTAGTTGGAAGTGAAGAGGTCGGAGGAATTGACGGGCTTAAAGCCAGTCTGCCGCCATCCACTTTCAATTTCTTTCCAACGATAGGCGAAACAGGAGATGGAGCAGGCAAGATGATGGTTATCAGCTTTGGCGCTTTTTTCGCCTATCTCGGTGTGCAGTGGTGGGCCAGTTGGTACCCCGGACAAGAGCCTGGTGGTGGCGGTTACGTAGCGCAAAGGATGATGAGCACCAAAACGGAAAAAGGTGCGGTTTACGCAACCTTGTTTTTTCAAATTGCTCACTACTGTTTGAGGCCGTGGCCGTGGATTTTAGTTGCACTTTCGTGCATGGTACTATATCCCGAACTGGAGGGGGCCGAATTAAAAGAAGGATACGTCAGAGCCATGAAGGATTTCTTGCCGATGGGGCTAAAAGGTCTTTTGTTGGCGGCATTTCTGGGAGCTTACTTGAGCACCATCAGTACCCAGCTCAACTGGGGTGCAGGCTATTTGGCCAATGATCTCTATAAGCGATTTATGAAGCCCGAATCCAATTCAAAACAGTTGGTTTTGGCATCTCGAGTGATCACCTTTCTATTGATGGTTTGCGGACTGATCATCACTCAATTTATGACATCGATTAGTGGAGTTTGGGAATTTGTATTGGAATGTGGTGCAGGCCTGGGATTGGTCTTGATTCTACGCTGGTACTGGTGGCGCGTCAATGCTTGGAGTGAAATTTCTGCTACTGTCACACCCTTTATCGTCTACGCCTTAGGAAAGTGGGTTTTCGATCTCGAGTTTCCCGATAGCTTTTTCTTGACAGTTGGAGTTACGACGGTCGTATGGATTCTATTTACCTTTTTCGGCCCAAAGGAGAGCGAAGCGTCTTTGAAAATATTCTTCGACAGAGTGCGTCCCGACGGCAATTGGCGCATTTTCCGAAAATCAACTGTCGAAAACCGGAACAACATAGCCCGACTTGCCGTATGTTGGTTAGCATCCGTTGCTCTGACATATGGTATCTTATTCTTAACGGGTAAGATCATCTTCAAGGAATGGAATGCGGCCCTGCTCTATGCAGGTGTAGTAGTAGTTTCAGGAGTTATCCTGGTTACTTTCCTCAAAAGGACCAACGTGTTCCGATAAAAGAGGTCTGAATCCGAGGAATTCCTCCCTTAAAACAATTGAAATGAAAAATTTTCGCTTTCCTCTATTTGTCTTTCTCATGGGTATAGTACTGTTAGCGGCTTCCTGTGGAGAAAAGAGCATAGAAAAGTCTGAGGGACAAAAGGCTTTATCACTAGATAGTGCTAAATCCAATTTGGTTAATGTTTCGGGAGAATTATTCAGTATTCCCTCACCCATTCAAACGGCCCTGTTGATTCAGGAGTCAGGAGCTGAGTACAAACCTGAATTACTGAATGACTCTAAAGGCTATAGCGAATACGAAACAAATACTCAAAAGGCTATGAACCTCGGTATCTATGGAACGGATATGGCCTATTCATCACTTTATGAAGACAGCCAGAAGGCTCTATCTTACTTTAAAGCAATTGATAATTTGGCTAAAGATCTTGGTGTGATCTCAGCGATAAGCCCTGATTTGGTAAAGCGTTTAGGTGCCAATGCCGACAATCCTGATTCGCTGGTCTACTTGATTGGTCGTTTTTATGAAGAAGGCGATGCCTATCTTAAGAAGAATGAGCGATACGACATTGCCAGTTTGGTCATTTTAGGTGGTTGGATTGAATCATCTCACTTGAGCGCTCAATCGGCTACGGGCGGTAATCAAGCTGCAAGAGATCGCGTGGCACAGCAAAAAGAGAGTAGCTCTACCATTGTAAAGGCACTTGACAAAACTGCAGACCGAAACTTTAAGAAAAGTGACTTATACCAAGTGCTTGACAGTATTCAAGAGGCTTTTGCCAGCGTTCAATCCTCTTACAGTTTCGAGCAACCTCAAACCGATGCCGCGAAGAAGTTGACGGTGATCAAAAGTAAAACGGATTACCAAGTCTCTGATTCACTGCTCAACTCTATAGCCGCGCTGCTGGAGTCAGCGAGAACAAAAATTACAGAAAAATGAGAAGACTTCTATTCATTATAGCATTGGCTTTCGCCCCTATATGGCAGCTATCTGCCCAATGCGATAGCACGGCATACATGGCCCGCGAGTTTATGACGGACGATTTTATTCCTGACGGACAGTCTTATCGCGCTTTGATCTTCGACGGACAAATCGCAGAGTTTGAAACAACTTTTTACGGAAACAGCACCTACAGAATTGCCGCCTTCAGTGGAATGGCGAAAGAACAACTCATCTTCTCACTATATGATCAGGAGAATAATCTACTGTTTTCCAACGAAGAACATCAGAATAGTCCCTATTGGGATTTTGAAATTGAATCGACCCTTGATGTGAGATTGGAAGCTAAGCTCGACAAAACGAAACAAAGTTCAGGGTGCGCCGTACTACTCGTTGGATTCGAGAAGTAATTTAATCCCTACTGAATTGTAAAACGTCTCGAATTCGAGGCGTTTTTTTTTGACACCCTTTGAACTATTATGAGCGAGAGAATACTCAATGCACTGGTACAGCTTTTTGCAATTATTGCAAGGGTTCACACGACGAATGAGGAGGATTTAAGTGGTCGTACCATAGTTGAATCTTTTCTTAAAGAACGCCTTCCAGGCCCACTGGTCCGCAAGTATCTCGATTCATTCGAAATCTATCTTGAAAAGTATCAAAAAGTATCTTCTGCCAAAAATGGCCAACAAAAGCGTACCTCGGTAAATTCTGTAAAGGTGCTGAGAATCTGCACAGAAATAAACGAGGAGCTTACCCAGCGACAGAAAACAATCGTACTCATCCGACTTCTGGAATTCATCTACACCCACAGCGAGGTTAGTGATCTGGAACAGGAGTTTGTAAATACGGTTGCCATAACGTTCAACTTCGATATGGAAGAGTTTAAATTGGCTAGGCTCTTTGTTGAAGAAAAAGAAACAGAACTCATTGCATCGCAAAATGTGATGTACATAACAGACAATACAGATTCGGCGGCAGCATTTGGAAAGCACTTAACCGCCAAAGGTCTGGATGGGTATTTTAGAATACTAAGACTACCCACCGTTAACCTTCACTTTATCAAGTACAAGGGAAAAGGAAGGTATAACGTATCGGGTCAACCTATTATAAACGATAGGTTTTACGTGCTTAACCAAGGAGCATCTATCCGTGGGTCAAAAATCAGCCCAATCTATTACAGCGATATTCTTGGCTCATTTTTGAAAGACAACGACAGTGTCAATATTCAATTTAGAGCGAAAGCGGTTTCATACACTTTCAAAAAAGGGAATATTGGCCTACACGACATTAACATCGAAGAGAATTCGGGAAGTCTGGTAGGAATAATGGGAGCCAGCGGAAGCGGAAAGTCTACTCTTCTTAATGTCCTGAACGGAAATTTATCTCCCAAAAAAGGTACGGTTAGCATCAACGGAATCGACATTCATCACGATGCGCATAGCATTGAAGGAGTAATAGGATACATTGCTCAGGACGACTTGCTAATCGAAGAATTAACCGTATTCCAAAACCTCTTCTACAATACCAAACTTTGTTTTGGACAAAAGTCGGACGAGGAAATCTCGGACTTGGTACATGACATGTTGTCAACATTAGGATTGACGGAAACGGCAGATTTGAAAGTGGGAAACCCACTGGATAAAACCATTAGTGGTGGCCAACGGAAACGCCTCAATATCGCCTTGGAATTGATCCGTGAGCCAGCAGTTCTTTTCATCGACGAACCGACTTCAGGACTCTCATCGAGAGATTCAGAAAATATTATGGACTTACTCAAAGAACTATGCCTTAAAGGCAAATTGATCTTTGTAGTTATCCATCAACCTTCGTCAGATATCTTCAAGATGTTTGATAGCCTTTTGGTTTTAGACAAAGGCGGATACCCAATCTACAGCGGAAATCCCGTGGACAGTCTTGTGTATTTCCGAAAAATGGTAAATCACGTAAACAGTGAAGAAGCCGAATGCTTAAGTTGTGGAAATGTAAAGACCGAAGATGTCTTTAATATCATTGAAGCAAAAATCGTAGACGAATTCGGAAACCTGACTCCCGAGAGAAAAATCTCACCTTTAGAATGGTACGAACTCTACAAAGAGCACATTGAAATTTTTGATAATTCGGCCGAGGAGGTACTTGAACTTCCTGAGAGCAATTTCACCATCCCGGGGAAGCTTAAGCAGTTATCCATTTTTATTAAACGCGATGTCCTCTCGAAGCTAACCAACCGACAGTATGTGCTAATCAATCTTTTGGAAGCTCCGGTTCTGGCAATGATTCTCGCTTTTTTCATGCGGTTCTTTGTGCCTTCAGGAGGTACGTCAGAGTACGTTTTCAGAGAAAACGAAAATATTCCCGTTTACATCTTCATCTCGGTTATCGTGGCTCTGTTCATAGGTTTGACCGTGAGTTCTGAAGAGATCATCCGTGATAAAAAAATCAGAAAGAGAGAATCGTTCCTCAACTTGAGTAAAGGAAGCTACTTATCCGGAAAAATTGGAATTATGTTAGCCATCTCGGCTATTCAAATGCTGCTCTTCGTTTTGATCGGAAATACAATCTTGGAGATTAAAGGAATGACCCTCCCTTATTGGGCCATACTATTTTCTACCTGTACGTTTGCAAACGTTTTAGGATTAAACATCTCGGCAAGTTTCAACTCAGCCAAGGTGATCTACATCTTAATCCCAATTGTGATTATTCCTCAACTTCTCTTTAGTGGAATCATCGTAAAATTTGATAGACTCAATCCTATTTTCGCTTCTCAAAGTGGTGTGCCTTGGATTGGTAACATCATGGCCAGCAGATGGGCATATGAAGCAATTGCAGTAACTCAGTTCAAGTGGAATGACTACGAGGAGAATTTCTACGAACTTGAAAGAAGAAAGAAATTTTCGAATTGGAAGAAGGATTACTGGATCACCGAATTGAAAAATAAAACTGCTCGCGTTTCCAGAATTCTGGATGATGAATCTGCTACTGTTGAGCTCGAATCGGAACTTATTGTTTTAAGAAATGAGCTTCAAAAAGAAAATGCGTTTCTGAAAGGAATCAGGTTTAATGATGTCCATCAGTTGACTTCCGAAGCTATATCAACCGAACATCTGTCCGACCTTCGCGATCACTTGGATTTATTGGAAGAGCATTACCGAAAGGTGTACAACCAAGCTGAGAGCGAAAAAGAAAATGCGATTTATGCAATGACACGTGAAAGTGGTGGTGAAAACAGTGAATACGAAGTGCTTTTTGACAATTTCAAGAATGATCAGCTCGAAGTATTCGCTACGAATAGAAACGATCTAAACTACATTGCGGAGCACAATGGTGAATTGATTCAGAAAAAGGATCTGATCTATTTAATGCCGTACAATTCTGATTTTTTCAGTGCTCACTTTTACGCACCTGCAAAGAAATTCTTCGGGAATTTCATCGACACTTTCTTTGCCAACCTAATGGTAATTTGGGGTATGACCATTGGACTGATCATATGCTTATTCTTCGATGTATTTCCGCGATTGATGCGTTTTATCGAAGATAATGTGAGCCTACCTGTGAAGAAGTAATCAGATCTCCTCGACCTTAACCATTTCGAAGTTGATGTCGATTATAGCATCATAATCTTCACCCGCCTCGAGCATGTCCTCATCATCTTCCTCGTAGTGCCATTTCACCGATACACTTTTCCCTTGCTTAGAAATGTGCTCGAGCTTTTTGAAAACGTCGAGGATGCATTTAGAACTGCTGGTATTGAAATATTCCAATTCCATATTCAGTGTCAAAGCCTCTCCATTTCCCTCAGCATAAGCGTCGAGCCAATCAATTAAAGGTTTATAAAAATCAATCGAATTCTCGGGTATAGACCTTCCACGAATGACAAGGGTACCTGAGTGATCCTCAAACTTTACTGTAGGTGTTTTTGGTGTTCCTTCTATATTGATGCTGTCCATTTGACTAGTTGATTCTTTTATTTCACTTTGACATTTAAACTGAAAAACGTTTTATCCTCGCCAAATGGAATAAAACCAAAATCCAGTTTTTCTCCGCTCTTTCGAGCAATATCGATCATGCCTAAACCTCCGCCACCTTTCTCAGACATCTTTCCGTCTGCCAAGACTGACTTATAAAGTTCCTTAACCTCATCTTTGCTCATGGAGTTAATTTCCTCCAATCGTCCTTTCAATTCTCCCACTTCACTTTCTTCTACAAAGTTTCCCGTAATGATCGAATATCCCGTTACGTTCTTAGCTACCATCACAATGACTGAAGGCATTTCTTTGCCTGCATCCATGGCCGGTTGAGAGATATGGTGATGAAGGTTTTGCAAACATTCAACCATAATATTGAACATACGCTTTTTAACCTTGGAGCTTTCTCCAAAACGATCAAGCTTGTTTTCTATAATCTGAAGAATCGATGTGAGCAATTCCGTAGAAATCTCTCCCTTAAAAGAGAGCATAATGTTCTTACGCTCCATGGAATCGTACAGATCAAAAATCTCGTGAATTTCCGTCAATTGCGAGTGTTTTGCCAAATATAGTTTTTTGACCTCGCTCAATGATTCAATTCACTTCAATTATTTCTTCAAGCCTATGTTAATTAAATGACAAGACATAATTTCATAGCTTCGCAGCCTGATTTTTATATGCATTGAAACCATCTCACAAATCAGATAAACCCTGGTACCGCACCTGGTTTAACTCCCCATACTACCATCTTCTCTACAGCAACCGCGATGAGAATGAAGCTGAGCGTTTCATACACAATCTACTGAAATACCTGTCGCCAGATAAAAAAACTCATTTCCTTGATCTTGCCTGTGGCAAAGGTAGGCACAGCCTTACGGTAAACCGAGCAGGATTTGAAGTGACTGGTGCAGATCTAGCCGAAGAAAACATACGATTTGCTAATCAAAAAAGTAATGAACGCCTTCATTTTGTAAGGCATGATATGAGAGAACCACTGGGAGAAGATCGATTCGACTATGTTTTGAATCTATTCACGAGCTTCGGCTATTTTGACAGTTTAGAGGAAAACGAACTGGTCTTGAAATCCATTGCTACTGAACTCAAGCCAAAAGGTAAAGTCGTGCTGGATTTTATGAACGTTGAAAAAGTCACCAAAGGATTAATTCCCCTGGAAACGCGCGAAATTGATGGTATCAACTTCAAAATAACCAGAACAAATGATGACGGATTTATCGTGAAGACAATAGAGCTGCAAGATGGAGATCTCGAATACACTTTTCACGAAAGAGTAAAAGCTTTGACAAAAGAGGATTTCATGGGAATGTTTCGTCGCTGTGGTTTCGAGATTCTGGATACTTTTGGAAACTATAATCTCGATGATTTTGATGCCGAGAAGTCTTCTCGTTTAATACTCATAGGTCGCAAACCATGACTTGGTACTACGTTGTAATACTATTTGTAGTTGGAATGGCATCCGGAATCGGCGGTATGTATCTGCACGGCCGCCTCACCAAAGACGTTAAAGTACTGCTGGCCTTCAGCGGTGCTTATCTGTTTGCTTTGGCCATTATGCACCTACTACCCGAGATTTACATCCATTTGGGTCACGATGCCGGGCTTTACATCTTGCTAGGCTTTCTTATTCAAATGGTAATGGATTATTTTTCCAGAGGAGTTGAGCACGGTCATATCCATCACCACATTTCGGTCAAAAATCCTTTTCCACTAGGCATTTTTGTAAGTCTATTCCTTCACTCCATAGTTGAAGGTCTTCCTTTAGGCGGTGGATTTGATCACGACCACGGAGGTCATGGTTTTGATACCGGCAGCTTAGTCATCGGGATAGCTATCCACAAAATTCCCGAGGCCATAGCTCTGGCAGCTATCCTCTACCACGTATTTGAGAAAAAATCGAAGGTGATAGCCTATATCGCTCTTTACGCCATAGCCACTCCTCTCGGGATTCTCATTGGTCAGTATTTTCTTGAAAATACGGCAAATGATCCAACAGAGATTTACTCCATTATCCTGTCCATTGCCGTAGGAATTTTTCTGCACGTGAGTACTACCATTATTTTCGAGGCAGATGAGGCTCATCGATTGAGCTGGCCAAAGTCCATTGCCATCATTCTGGGATTGACCCTCGTTTTAGTCCTTTAGGCTAATTCTATCAATTGATAGAAAGAAGCAATACGACACTCCCCTGCAAAACAGGGTCCTTGATTACCTTTGTACCTCACAAAACAAAGGAAACACTATGTCAGTATTAGTTGGAAAAAAAGCTCCACAGTTTAAAGCCTCAGCGGTAATAAACGGAGAGGAGATCGTAGAAGATTTTTCATTAGAACAGTACATCGGAAATAAGCACGTCATTTTATTCTTTTACCCAAAGGATTTCACATTCGTATGCCCTACCGAGCTTCACGCTTTTCAGGCTAAAATGGCTGAATTCAAGGAGCGCGGAGTAGAGCTTGTTGCCGTATCTACCGATACAGAACAGTCTCACTGGGGTTGGTTGCAATTGACCAAAGACCAAGGAGGAATCCAAGGAATTACCTACCCGATTGTGGCAGATACAAACAAGACCATTTCTCACAACTTTGACGTTCTGGCCGGAGACTTCTTTTATGATGAAGAAGGAATGCTTCAAGCAGAAGGTGAGTTAGTAGCTTACCGAGGCCTTTTCTTGATCGACAAAGAAGGAATCGTACGTCACCAAGTAGTAAACGACCTTCCATTGGGAAGAAACGTAGAGGAAGCTTTACGCATGGTTGATGCACTTCAGTTTTTCGAAGAAAAAGGAGAAGTATGTCCTGCAAACTGGGAAAAAGGCAAAGGCGGAATGCAAGCGACGCACTCTGGTGTAGCTGAGTACTTGGCTGCAAACTAAGATCTACTTTCGTCTCAAACGCTAAAGCTCCTCGATTATGAGGAGCTTTTTTTTTGAGCTGACCCCATAAAAAGATGATCAACCCTCTTATCAGGCATCATGCAAGTATCCCTTTTACCAAACCAGCGGTAGCGGTTTCGGGCAATGATATCATAAACGGGGTCGCGCAGAAATCGGGGTATGATGAAGAAGATTTTCAGTAAAGGCCATAGTCCGCTTAGCCTTCCGGCAATTTTTAATGCTGCCGTGCTTTTTTCAAAAAGCTCACCGTCTTCGTAGAGCAAAATGCTATCGACCTGCTGAAAAGAAGGATTTTCTTGTAGAAGTTTTGCGGCAGGTGGCCAGCTCAGGCTGGAAAAACGAAAGTGCTCTTTTGGATCCCGCTTGATAATAAATTGGACAGAACCGTTACATAGATTGCAGTAACCATCGAACAAAATCAAGCCTTTTCCTTCGGGCAATTCCGACGAGCCTTTTTGCATAAAACAAAGGTATGCCTTCCAAAGGAATTCCTAATTTTGGCAGTTGCTGAAAAACATACGCATGAAAAGAGATCAACTCGTATTCGATATTATTGAAAAAGAGCGCAAAAGACAGCTCGAAGGCATTGAACTTATTGCATCCGAAAACTTTGTAAGTGATCAAGTGATGGAGGCAATGGGTTCGGTTATGACAAACAAGTACGCCGAAGGTCTTCCCGGAAAACGGTACTACGGCGGTTGTGAATTTGTAGACCAGACAGAAAATTTGGCAATTGATCGTCTCAAAAAGCTTTTTGGTGCGGCTTGGGCCAATGTGCAACCTCACAGTGGAGCCCAGGCAAATTCAGCGGTAATGCTAGCATGCCTGCAACCAGGCGACAAAATCATGGGGTTTGACCTGAGCCATGGTGGACACCTGACGCACGGTTCGCCTGTTAATTTCTCCGGAAAACTCTACCGTCCTTCATTCTACGGGGTAGAAAAAGAAACGGGCGTAATTGATTACGACAAGCTGGAGAAGAAAGCCATCGACGAGAAACCGAAGATGATCATCTGCGGGGCTTCGGCTTACTCCAGAGATTGGGACTATGCTCGTCTGAGAGACATCGCCGATAAGATTAAAGCGCTTCTCTTGGCCGATATTTCACACCCCAGCGGATTGATAGCCGCCAAGCTTCTGAACGACCCTCTACCCCACTGCCACATCGTGACATCTACCACTCACAAGACCCTTCGTGGCCCGAGAGGTGGAATCATCATGATGGGACAAGATTTTGACAATCCTTTCGGTTTAACCACGATGAAGGGAACCGTCAGAAAAATGTCATCTCTCTTGGATTCGGCTGTCTTCCCGGGGACTCAGGGCGGACCTCTGGAGCACGTCATCGCCTCAAAGGCTGTCGCTTTTGGCGAAGCACTTACCGATGAGTACAAGGTTTATTGCAAACAAGTCATCACCAACGCGCAAGGCATGGCTGCTTCTTTTGTAAAAAGAGGCTACGACGTGATCAGCGGCGGGACTGATAACCACAGCATGCTGATTGATCTTCGCTCAAAAGATATCACGGGCAAGGATGCCGAAAATGCTCTGATCAAGGCCGATATCACCGTTAATAAAAATATGGTCCCTTTTGACGACAAGTCGCCATTCGTGACCAGCGGAATGAGAATAGGAACTCCTGCAGTCACCACCAGGGGTTTGACGGAAGAGCACATGGATTCCATCGTAGATTTGATTGACCAAGTAATCACCAATAGCGAAGACGAAGCGAGCATTGAAAAAGTAAAAAAAGAAGTCAACCAAATGATGAGTAGCTTCCCACTCTTCGCCCACGGTGAACTAACTACAAACTAAAATTCTTTATGCAAATTTCTGCCAATGACCCAAAGAGAAAGTCTTGGGTTGAAATACCTCTCAATAGTGATTTCCCTATCCAAAACTTGCCATTCGGAATTTTTTCGGTAAAGTCAGGCACGCCCAAACCGTGCGTAGCCATTGGTACTCAATTGGCTGATCTCTCCGCCCTTTCGGCAAAAGGATTTTTCGCTGATTTACCATTTGACGCTAGCGATTTTGAAAGTTCGACTCTCAACGCCCTTATGAAAAAAGGCAAGCAGGCTACCCGAGCTTTGAGAAACCGCCTTGCCGAACTTTTTGATGCTGACGGATCATACGTGGACAGAAAATCAGAAATAGAATTGACGCTTCACCTTCTATCGGAAGTTGATATGCACCTTCCCGTGCAAGTGGGTGATTACACCGATTTCTATTCGAGTATCGAACATGCTACGAATGTGGGAACCATGTTTCGCGATCCGGACAATGCACTTCTTCCAAACTGGAAACACATCCCTGTAGCTTACCATGGCCGTAGTTCATCGATCATTATTTCAGGCGAAGAAATTCATCGCCCGAAAGGACAAACCAGACCGAATGACAACGAGCCGCCCGTTTACGGACCAACCCGATTACTCGACTTCGAGCTGGAGATGGCATTTGTGACTTTTGACGGGAAGCATCTCGGAGACTCCATTTCCACTTCCGAAGCCGAAGATTACATCTTCGGGATGGTGCTCTTTAATGATTGGTCGGCGCGGGATATCCAGAAATGGGAATACGTTCCGCTTGGGCCCTTCCTGGCAAAAAACTTTGCCTCCTCGGTATCTCCTTGGATTGTGACACTCGACGCTTTGGAGCCATTCCGCACGGAAGGCCCTGTGCAAAAACCGAAAGTTCTTCCTTACTTGGAATACAGCGGCGACAAAAACATCGACATCAAGCTTGAGGTAGCGATCGAAACTGAGAAAGGTGATGAAATGACCGTTTGCCAATCCAACTACAAGAATATGTATTGGAATATGAACCAGCAACTTGCTCACCATACGGTAAACGGATGTAACGTGAGATGCGGTGACATGATGGCTTCGGGTACCATTTCGGGTAGCGACCCTTCGAGCTATGGCTCGATGCTTGAAATAACTTGGCGAGGTAGCAAACCCGTACAAATGCCTGACGGTACGGAAAGAAAATTCATCAATGACGGTGATTCAGTCATCATGCGTGGAACATGCAAGAAAGACGGAATCAAGATTGGTTTTGGTGAAGTCAAAACAAAAGTATTACCCGCGAAACAAGACGCACTAACCATTTAACCCGCCGTGAAGAAAGTCGATCCCGCAGAAGATAAAAAGCTCATCCTTTCAGCCTACCGAGGGCTTCTTCGCATGGCTAAGTTTTCGAAGGAGAAGGAAGATCGAAAAATAATTCGGAAGGCTTTTGATTTGGCAATGGAAGCGCACAAAGACATGCGCCGAAAATCGGGAGAGCCATATATTCTTCACCCGTTGGCCGTGGCTAGAATTTGTGCTGAGGAGATCGGCTTGGGAACAACGAGTATCGTCGCTGCCATTCTTCATGACACTGTGGAAGACACGGAAATCACTTTGGAAGACGTGGAACATCAGTTTGGCCCCAAGGTGAGAGATATCATTGATGGATTGACCAAAATCTCTGATGTGTTTGACCATACGGCGAGCATTCAAGCAGAGAATTTTAAGAAAATGCTCCTCACCCTATCGGATGACGTACGGGTGATTTTGATCAAGCTCGCAGATAGGCTGCACAACATGCGCACCTTGGATTCCATGCGTCGCGACAAGCAGTTGAAGATTGCCAGCGAGACTCAGTTTATGTTTGCGCCTTTAGCTCACCGCTTGGGCTTGTACGCTATAAAGACTGAGCTGGAAGACCTGGCGCTGAAATACACCGAGCCCGAGGAGTATGAAGAGATTGAAACGAATCTGAAGAAAGGTCAGGCCGTAAGAACAAGGTTTATAAACCGTTTTACTCTGCCCATCAAAAGAGCGCTTGATGCAGAAGGATTCAACTACGAAATTAAGGGAAGACCAAAATCCATCCACAGCATTTGGAACAAAATTCACAAGAAGAACATTCCATTTGAAGAGATTTACGATGTCTTTGCGATCCGAATTATTTTGGACACAGACCTGAAGAATGAGAAAGCTCTCTGCTGGAAAGTTTACAGTATGGTCACTGACTTTTATCAGCCAAACCCTGACAGATTGAGAGACTGGATCAGCACTCCGAAAGGAAACGGATACGAATCCCTGCACACGACGGTAATGAGCCCTACAGGAAAATGGGTCGAGGTTCAAATACGAACTCAGCGTATGGACGACATAGCCGAAATGGGATACGCTGCGCATTGGAAATACAAGGACCAACAAGCCCAAGAATCCAGTTTAGACACTTGGCTCAATCGCATTCGCGACATGCTGGAGACCAATAACGGTGAGGCCTTGGACTTCATCGACGACTTCAAGCTAAACCTGTTCAGTGATGAAATTTTTGTCTTCACTCCCAATGGAGAATTAAAAACGCTCCCTGCAGGAGCCACTGCTCTTGACTTTGCTTTCGAAATTCACACTCAAGTAGGTGAATCGTGCATTGGCGCCAAGGTCGATCAACGTTTGGTACCGTTGAGCCATAAACTCAAAAGCGGAGATCAAATCGAAATCCTAACATCGAAAAAGCAAAAGGCAAAAGAGGACTGGCTGAACTATGTGGTGACCGCTAAAGCCAAATCGAAGATCAAACAAGCTCTGAAAGAGGAGCAGAAAAAGGTGGCAAGCGATGGGAGAGAAATCGTGCAACGAAAGTTCAAGAGCATCGGAGTCGAGTTTACGAGTCGCAATGTTTCGGAACTGGAAAAATTCTACGGATACAACTCAGCCACATCACTTTACGAAGATATTGCCAAAGGGAAGGTTACCCTAAAAAAATTAAAAGGCTTTACTGTAGATCAAAAGCAGCTGAATTTTGAGCGAGACGATTCAGTCTTCGAATATGAAGAAAGGAAAAAATCGGGAGCTCAAGAAATTCCGAAGGATACCCTCATCATTGGTGATGATGAAGTGGACGTACCCTACAAGCTATCGCAATGTTGCAACCCCATCCCGGGTGATGATGTCTTTGGTTTTGTGACGATAAACGACGGAATAAAAATTCATCGTGTGCGCTGCCCGAATGCAGTCGCAATGAGATCGAACTTTGCCTACCGCATCATTAAGGCGAAATGGCAAAGTCAGAAAGAGAGTGAGTTTGCAGCGAAAATTCGCTTCAAAGGAATCGATGATTTGGGATTGGTCGAAAAAATCACACATGCCATCTCTACCGATCTCAATGTAAATATGAAAGCCATTAGCTTTGAGAGCAACGATGGTGTGTTTGATGGGAGAGTAACCGTACTAGTATACAACACTGATCACTTAAACAGCCTGATCAAGAGACTGCAAAGTGTAGAGGGAGTGCTGACTGTAGAGCGGGTTAAGCTGGGTATGGAATCTAGTTCTGAAAACGGCTAGCTGTTTTCTAAAATCGACTAACTTTGACGACTAAAGTCAACACGTGGCGACACTAGAACTGAAGGAAAAAGTAAAGCAAATATTTTCGGCATATCTCGAGAAGAATGGTCACCGGAAAACACCTGAAAGGTTCGCAATACTCAATGAAATTTATGAGTACGACGGTCATTTTGATGTAGAATCATTGTACATCCAAATGAAGAATAAGAACTACCGAGTAAGCAGAGCTACGCTTTACAATACGATAGATTTACTAATGGCTTGCAATCTTGCGCGGAAGCACCAATTCGGAAAAAATCCGGCGCAGTTTGAAAAGTCTCATGAGTACAAACAGCACGATCACGTAATTGTGACCGAAACTGGAGAAGTTTTGGAATTTTGCGATCCTCGAATAGAAGCAATTAAAGCTACCGTCGAGGAGATTTTCAACGTGAAGATTATGCACCATAGTTTGTACTTTTACGCCGAGAGAAACGGAACGGATAAAACCGACTCAAATCAACCCGAATAAAAAACACCAATGGCATTCAATTATTCTATAACCGAAAAGGAAGGACTTGTACTATTAGAAATGCAAGGTAAATTGGTCGACAAGGCTGAAGCAATTGACATAGGCGCCGAAGTAGAGGAGCAAATGGCTTCAGATCACAATCATTTCATTATTGACCTGAGCGAGTTGGAATATATGAATAGCACAGGGCTTAACATCATCTTGAACTTGATGAACAAGTGCCGAAATAACGGAGGGGAAGCCGTTGTAGCGGGCTCAACCGTCCGAATCAAATCTCTTTTTTCGGTAACGAAATTAGATACCGTTTTCACGCTCAAAGATTCTCGTGAAGAAGCGGTACAGCACTTAAAAGAACTTTCTGAATAAGCGTACATGAAATCAAAAGTTGACGTACTTCTAGGGCTTCAATGGGGCGATGAAGGAAAGGGAAAGATTGTGGATGTTCTAACACCACAGTACGATGTAATAGCTCGATTTCAAGGTGGGCCGAATGCGGGACACACCTTGGAGTTTAACAATATCAAGCACGTTTTACACACCATTCCGTCAGGGATTTTCCACTCTGAAAAACTCAATTTGGTGGGAAACGGTGTAGTCATAGACCCGATAATTTTTAAGCGAGAGATAGATGCTCTTGCAAAAATGGGTGTTGACGTCAACAAGAACTTAGTCGTTTCGAGAAAAGCTCACCTCATCTTGCCAACACACTGTGTACTTGATGGCGCCAGTGAAGCGGATAAAGGCAAGAAGAAAATCGGATCAACGCTTAAGGGAATCGGCCCAACCTACATGGATAAAACGGGACGTAATGGCTTACGCGTTGGAGACATTGAATCACCTGATTTTCAAAATCGATATGACGCGCTTAAGGCTAAGCACGAGCGACTCTTGGAGCCTTACGATTTTGAATACGATATCACCGAAAAGGAGAAAGCTTGGTTTGAAGGTATCGCTGTGATTAAAGGATTGACCCTGATTGACAGTGAACACGAGCTCAACCAGGCATTGAAAGCGGGTAAGAAGATATTGGCCGAAGGGGCTCAAGGCAGCCTTTTGGATATCGACTTTGGAAGTTATCCTTTCGTGACCTCTTCTAATACCATTGCAGCCGGGGCTTGCACAGGTCTTGGAGTAGCACCAAATAGAATTGGCGAAGTAATCGGGATTTTCAAAGCTTACTGCACCCGTGTAGGTAGTGGACCATTTCCCACAGAGCTTTTTGACGAAACAGGGGAACGACTTAGAAAAGAGGGTCATGAATTTGGTGCTACCACTGGTAGACCTCGCCGATGTGGATGGATTGACCTTCCCGCGTTGAAATATGCGATCATGATCAATGGGGTGACCATGTTGAATATGACGAAAGCGGATGTTCTTTCCATATTTGACGAGATCAAAGTTTGCACCCACTACATCTACCGCGGTGAAAAGATTGATTATCTTCCTTACGACGTAACGGGTGAGAAAATAGAGCCCGTTTACGATTCAGTGCCAGGCTGGAAAAAGGACCTGACTCAGCTCAACAGCGAGGAAGACTTCCCTCAGGAGTTGAGCGATTACGTCGACTATCTCGAAAAGGCCTTGGAAACCCCAATCACAGTTGTTTCAGTGGGCCCTGACAGAAATCAAACCATTGTTCGTACCGAAGTACCCGCTTAAAAGCGGCACAAGAATTGCCAATGATGCTCCGATGAATTTCGGCAAAATTTGGTTGGGCATTTCCCTGCTTCTATTGCTTTTACCTTTTGATTCTTTCTCGCAAGAAAAGAGTCGAATTGAATTGGTGCGGTCAGATATTCTGCGCTTTGACAAAAGTATCGGTGTAGATGCTCAGCGACTATTAGGCAACGTGATCTTCAAACACAAAGGGGCCTTGATGTATTGCGATTCAGCATACCTCTACAATGCAACGAATAGTCTCGATGCCTTTGGCCATGTTAGAGTAAACCAAGGGGACACTCTTACAATGACCAGCGATAAGTTGAACTACAATGGAAATACTCAGCTAATAAAAGTAAGAGATAACGTGGTACTGAAGGATGCTGAGATGACTCTTACCACCCATACCTTAGACTACGATCGAAAATCGGGGCAAGCCATATTCTACGATCGTGGTAACATCATAAGTAAAAAGAACGACAATCGCTTGGTATCATGCGAGGGCATTTACGATTCAAACAGTGAGTTCTTCTTTTTTCGCGATAGCGTAGTTCTCAACAATCCTCAATATCGAGTGGAGACGGATACACTCCGATATGGAAACCAGTCGGAAATCGCCTACTTCTTTGGACCAACATTTATCTACAGCGATGCTAACACGATTTATTGTGAAAATGGTTGGTATGATACCTTCAACGATATCTCACAATTTAACAAGAACGCCTATATCGACAATGGAAAACAACTCCTGAGGGGAGACAGCCTATGGTACTCAAGAAACGAGGAGCTGGGAAAGGCATACCTGAATGTCAGTGTAGTCGATACGGCAGATCAGTTTGTCATCAACGGCGATTATGGCGAGTACAATGACGCTACCGGAAAAAATTATGTGACGGGCAATGCCGAGATGCTCCAGTACGATTTGACCGATACACTTTTTCTTCATGGAGATACACTAATGGCGGTGGAAGATAGTTTGATTGGCAATCGGGTTTATGCCTATCCATCTGTGAAATTCTTCAGAAAAGACATGCAGGGCGCAAGCGACTCGCTTATTTATGCCAGTGATGACAGCTTGATTTACATGTTTACCAATCCCGTTTTATGGGCCGATGATTTGCAAATAACGGGCGATACCATTCTGATCAGAACCTACGATGGAGCAGTAGAAAATCTATTTGTGTTTGACCATGCCTTCATGGTGAACAGAATAGATTCCACCAAGTACAATCAGATCAAAGGCAAACACTTGACTGGTTTTTTTGAAAATAATGATCTACGCAGAATTCTGATCAAAGGAAATGGTCAGTCGCTTTACTATGCCACTGAAGAAGAAAAACAGGATAGTACTTTAACAGACCCACAGCCTGTCAAATTCATTGGGGTGAACAAGGCCATCTGTTCGAACATAGAAATCTTTATGATAGATAGAGCGATAGATCGTATCCTCTTTTTGACAAAGCCCGACGGAGCTTTTTATCCAGTCGAGCAGCTTCCCCAAGACGCAAAGCTCTTTGATGGTTTTATCTGGGATGAGGCCAGAAGACCCAATTCGAGACAAGATATTTTCGACTAATACGGGGTTCCGTTTTCGCGCGCCACTTTCATCGCATCGGCGTACCAAAGCAACTCTGTAGAAAATCGATCAAATCGCTTGATCATTTTTGAGTCCTCCGCTATTCCGTTTTCATCCAATGCTGAATCTATTTTTGGAATAGGTTGAATTGACGGTATACTGCTCATGCCTAATTCAGCAAGAACCGCACGTGCGTGCATAGCGACCCGCACACCACCGAAGCTTCCGCGAGAATAGGAAACAACTCCCGAAGGTTTAAAGAAATACTCCTTTTGAAAGTGGTCCAAAAAGTTTTTCAAACCAGGCTGAAACCCGTGATTGTATTCACCTGTAATGATGACGTACCCATCGGAAGACTGAAGCGCTTCAGATGCTTTTTGCAAATTCTCAGGAGCTTCGCCATCTGCATATTCCTTGTACATTCTATCCAAAATAGGAAGGTCTATTTCCTTAGCGTCCAGAAAAATTGTTTCACATTTTTCATTGAGTTGATCAATGCAGAAATTCGCTGCTCTGATTCCCAAACGATCTGAACGATAGGAGCCGTAAATCACAGCAATTTTGAGTTTTTTTGTCATAAGAAAAAGCTTTCGTCGTTTCCGATAGTGCGGTTCTGCTCTAGTTTCAAATCGCGCAACATGGATGACTTGATGTTTAAGCCAATACTGTAGCTCCTGCGAAATCCGAATGGAATAATCCGTGCATTGAGTTCCCAACAATTGAGGTCTACCCTTACAGTAATCGTTGTCGGTGTAAGTTCTTTATTGGTAAAATCGTAACCCGAGTTTACTCCAACCCTCACAATATCGAAGAGAGTAAAATCACCGGTAGCCTGAAGAGACTGGGTGTAAGCCAAGGTATCCATAAGTACTAGGGGAAGGTCTTCGCCTGCCGCTTCTACAAAACGATTTCGCCTCACGTTCAAAGTATATTGAAAGCTAATATTCCAAGGTACCTTAAATCCACTCAAGAACGAATCTGAGTCTCCTCCTACCTCCTCCTCCGCATCTTCAGACTCGATGACTTCTTGAACCTCTTGTCGCTGAAATGCGGTACTACCGAGACCCCTGACATTTACGGCTATATTACCCGACTGAAATTGCGCCAAAGTGTTGCCGGTACTGACTAAATATTCGGCTGTCCTTACAGGTCTTTCTGCCTCACTAATAGCGTAAACGTATGGATCGAAAACACCTGAAAATCTCAAATCAGCGTATTTACCTATTGAGTTAAAGCCACTGATATTGATATTGCTCAACTGATTGCTATCCGCTACGAAATTGTAATTTCCTGAGAAGGTCAAATTCTCCAGAAAGGCCACTTTCTTGAATTTCGAAGTAGTGTCTCGCCTACTCAAAAATTTCCCTTCTACATTGTTCACAAAAGAGAATGATATGGTCTGGCTATTTCCGGATGGAGGGCCTCCGTAAACTGTCCCTTGATAGGGATTGTAAGATGTCAATGCGCCGTCAGTGCCATAAAACCCGTATACATTTGGATCAAAATCAGGCCTATAATTGTAACTTACAGTTGGGGTTAAGGTATGCCTGATCGCTTTTAGGTTTTTGCCTTTAAAGCTGTACATCCCATAAAGCTTGGTAGTAACGGAGGTGGAAAAAGACCAATTATTATTTCGATCAAACCCTTGAAGGGTGTCAACCTCAAACTGATCTGTTTCAGCATTGAAAGTTCTACCGAAGGTTTTAAAATACCAACGTTCGTTGTAATTAAAACTGGGATTGATACTCAGCGCTCCCGCCTTCAATGAGGTACTCAGACTGGTAGTGTGTCTGATTCCATTTCTGAAATTTTTGCTCAATTGGTTCCAATTGTTCAGGGCCAATTCACTTTCTGTTGCGCTTAAAGTATTCTGAAAAGATGAACTCCAGACCCAACCGATTTTCTCATAAAACCTATCTTTTGGACCATCGTTGAATAGATCCTTTAATGGAAACGTTCGTGCCTTATTTACATTCAATGTGGGCAGTGTAAAATTGTAAACTCCCGTCTGCGAATTCTGATCATGACCTGCATTGGCATTAAAGCTCCAAGGCGAATTGTAGAATGAACGCGAATAGCGAATGTTTGAACGGAAGGTATTGGTGAGGTAATCGTTTTGCGAAGAGTTGAGGTTATTGGTAAAATTCTGAGAGCTTCCCGCATTTACATCTGCAGAAAAATTTGCATATGGATGAGCCTTTCTATCCTGGGAGTGTCTCCAGTTAATGAAGAAGGTTCTCGCTTCTGAATAATTACTCAAGTCTCGATCTCCCCTTTTTTGAATATTGTACTCTACGCCAAGATTACCATCGTATTTGTACAGCTTCTTGTAGCGTGTGATATTCTCCAATCCAAAGCTTCCGCGTGAATAAATATCTGCTAAAATCTTGGTATCAACTTGGTCGCTAATTGGCATGTAGAAACCCAAATCGTTCAGAAAATAGCCAAGTTCATTTGCATTTCCATAGCTGGGCATGATAAGCCCAGCTTGCTTTTTATCTGCATTGGGGAAAAAGCCAAAAGGAAAAACCAACGGAGTCGGGATTTTTCCCAAGGCCAAATAACCAGGTCCTGTTACAATCTGCTTATCTTTTATCACCTTTAGCCGACCAATCTTGAATCTGGTCTTCGCATTCGGGTCTTCGCAAGGGCAATATTCTCCCTTACGCACATAGATCACATTGTTATTATCTGTGGTTTTCACCCGATCACCTGTCAATGTTCCTTCTATCACATCGGTCTGCACCTGTCGAACATAGGCCTTCTTTGACTTGAAATTATAATCCATATTGAAGGCCTCAAACTTGGAATCACCTTGTTCGAAAACAGGTTTTCCTACCCATACACCAGCCGTATCCTGAATTCCTTCGGCGTGAACGGTATACTTCGCGAAATCGTAGATAATCCTCTCTGCCTGCAGTTTGATGTCTTGATAGGTAATCACAGCCTCACCAAACAGGTACACTTTTCCATTTACAATATCGTTTATGATCGTGTCCCTCGCTGAGTAATTGACAGGGGCTTCAAGAAAAGAATCGGACTGATTTTTGGGTGCTTCTTCAACCATCGCCGAATCGACCGTCAAAGTGTCGGTGAGATTAAGAGCGAGAGAGTCAGTTTGGGACATTACCTCAGAGGCGGCTATAATGAACAGCCCTACAAGGATAAAAACTAACTTTGCCCGAAGGATGAGGGAAGGAATATTCCTAATTTTATTTGTTGATGGTTTTCTAACTACCAAAACTACCGAATTGCTGCCGCAAAAATGGACGTAAAAAATCAATTATCACGCTGGTCGCCCAAGAAGCTTTTATTCTTGGTTGGAATTGCGCTCTCAGCGGGAACGCTCTTTTTAGCATCTACCATGCCAAAGTCTGTCGCTACACCTGCGGTAACAAGAGTTGTAATAGACGCAGGACACGGTGGAAAAGACCCTGGGAATTTAGGTACCGGCCGTTACAAGGTTACCGAAAAAACAATTGCGTTAAACGTCTCAAAGCTGGTAGGAAAATACATTGAAGAGGCCTTTCCTGATGTGGAAGTGTTGTATACGCGTGACGACGACACCTTCGTTCCACTTCATGAAAGAACAAAATTCGCCAATTCCAAAGGGGCGGATATTTTCATCTCAATTCACTGTGATGCCTTTACACGTGAGAGCGCAAAAGGATGCGGGTCTTATGTGATGGGGCCTGCAAAAACAGACGCGAACTTGAGAATGGCCCAAAAAGAAAATGCTGCTATTCTTTTGGAAGACGATCGAAAAGATAACTACGGCGATATCGATCCCAATTCACCCGAAGGGCTTATTGAATTAAGCCTACGACAAAACACCCATATACATCAGTCCTTACGTTTTGCTAAACATGTTCAGGATCAAATGAGAACGCGCGTAGGAAGAACTGATCGCGGAGTAAAACAAGCTCCGTTCTGGGTTATTTCGTTTACCACTATGCCCAGTGTTTTGGTTGAATTGGGTTTTTTGACAAATAAAGAGGAAGAGGATTTTTTGAATAGTGAAGAAGGTCAAACTTATACAGCCTCTGCAATCTACCGTGCTTTTAAAAAGTACAAAGTTGATTTGGAAGCTATTGAAGCAGCAGTAGGAGTAGAGTCTGAACAACCTGTGGCAGAAGCGGTAAACGAAACGCAGACCGCTACTCCTTTAGAAAAGGCGAAGGTGACTTTCAAAGTCCAATTATCCAGTTCATCCACACCAATGGAAATAACTGATAAGGCATTCAATGGACTTAAGAATGTCGAAATGTATCGAGACCAAGAATTGTACAAATACCTTTATGGGGCTGCATCTACCTACAACTCTGCCAAAGAGCTACAAAAAGATGTAAGGAAAACAGGTTATAAAGGGGCATTCATTGTCGCTTTTGATGAAAACGGTGAGCGAATGCCGTTGGATAAGGCCATAGAGCTGACCGGTAAACCCTAAATTTGCTCTTGTGAAAAGAAAAAAGGAAATAACCATAGGTCTTGTAGTAATTGTAGCAATAGGGCTTCTTGTTGTTGGGTTGAACTACCTGAAAGGAATAAATATTTTCAGCCAACCAACAGTTTACTATGGGGTCTATGAGCGCATTAACGGGCTAGAGGAGTCTAACCCGATTATGATTAATGGTTATAAAATTGGCCAAGTGCGCGACATAAAAATATTGAATGACGGATCAGGACGACTGCTCGTCACTATGATGGTGGATAAGGAGATTTCCATCCCCAAAGACACTAAAGCCTTGCTGAAAAGCGGCGATCTACTTGGATCGATGCAAGTTCACTTTTTACTGGGTGAAAGCCCAACCCCAGCCGTGTCAGGCGATACACTTTCACCGGAAGTAGAAGGAGATTTAGTTGATGAAGTGAACGCTCAACTGAAGCCAATCAAGATGAAAGCCGAAAGCCTCATCTCCTCGGTAGATTCAGTGATTCGTGTAATCGAAGTGATACTGAACGCCGAAAGTCAGCAGAATTTGATTGAAAGCTTCAAAGGAATAAACAACGCGATTGCCAGTTTGGAGAGAACTTCCTTTCGTGTAGATACTCTTGTAGCAGAGCAACGCATAAAGATCAATTCGATCTTCACCAACATCGATAACCTGTCTTCTACGCTGAGTGACAATACGGCAGAGCTGGACAATATCATCAAAAACTTTTCTCAAATCAGTGACACCTTAGCAAAAGCAGATATTGCTACAACTGTATTAAATGCAAATGCTGCTTTGGTAGAAGTTCAGAAGATCACAGAGAAGATTAACAGCGGAGAAGGAAGTCTTGGTATGCTGATCAACAATCCTGATTTGTACAAAAAACTGGAATCGGCTAGCAATAATCTTGACCTTCTGGTAGAAGATTTGAGAGTGAACCCGAACAGATACGTACAGTTTTCTGTTTTTGGTAGAAAGAACACAAAGAGCGTAGAACTTTCAAGGTCGGAATTAGAAGAATTGAAAGAATACGTCAATTCTGAGAATGGAGATTCTGACAGCGAATAAAACAGAACATGGGAATAGCTAATATTGTCTTTTTGGTGATCTTGATAGCCGCTGGTGGTGCATTTACATATCAAGTAAGTAAGATTCGTCGCAATATTTTACTCGGTCGAGATGTAGACCGCAGCAACAGAAAAGGAGAGCGCTGGGCCATGATGACCCGAGTGGCTCTGGGCCAATCTAAAATGGTAACGAGACCTTTAGCTGGCATCATGCACATTCTAATCTATGTCGGCTTTGTCATTATCAATATTGAGGTTCTCGAAATAGTCATCGATGGAGTTTTCGGCACTCACCGGATCTTTGCCTTTCTCGGAGGGTTTTATGATTTCCTCATTGGTAGCTTCGAAATCCTGGCATTCTTGGTTCTATTTGCTTGTGTGGTTTTCTTGATTCGAAGAAATGCAGGTACGATAAAACGCTTCAAGGCGAGAGAATTGACCAGTTGGCCAAAAAACGATGCCAACATCATTTTGGTAGTTGAAATTCTTTTGATGTTCGCCTTTTTAAGTATGAACGCTACGGACTATTTGCTTCAAGAAAGAGGAGCAGATCACTACATTGTAGCTGGCGCATATCCTGTTAGTAGCCTCTTAGCTCCTTTGTTTGATGGAATGTCGACAGAAGGACTAATCATGTATGAACGCGGAGCGTGGTGGTTTCACATCATCGGGATTCTGCTCTTCTTGAACTACCTACCTATCTCTAAGCACTTCCATATTATTTTGGCTTTCCCTAATGTGTTCTACGCCAGCCTTACGCCCGAGGGAAAGTTCACGAATATGGACAAGGTGACTGATGAAGTAAAGCTGATGATGGATCCAACGGCCGATCCCTATGCCACACCTCCACCTGCTGACCCCGATGCTGTCCCCGAAAAATTTGGTGCCAAAGACGTCCAAGACTTGCATTGGAAAAACCTGATGGACGCTTATTCCTGCACGGAGTGTGGGCGATGCACCAGTTCGTGCCCTGCAAATATGACGGGGAAACTACTTTCACCAAGAAAAATAATGATGGACACCCGCGACAGGCTGGAAGAAGTGGGACGAAACATCGACAAGCACGGAAAAGATTACGACGATGGAAAGTCGCTTCTGGGGGATTATATCCAAGAAGAAGAATTATGGGCATGCACGACTTGTAACGCTTGTGTTGACGCCTGTCCGGTGAATATTAATCCGCTCGAAATCATCGTAGACCTCAGAAGGTATTTGGTGATGGAAGAGTCTAAAAGTCCTACCGAACTCAACGGTATGTTTACCAATGTTGAGAACAATGGAGCGCCTTGGGCTTTCCCCCAAGCTGATCGACTAAAATGGGCTGAAGAATTATAGAAAAAGATTATGAGTGAAGCGATAAAAGTGCCAACCATGGCGGAGATGCTTGCCGCAAATGAAGTTCCCGAAGTTCTGTTTTGGGTCGGATGTGCGGGTAGCTTTGACGATAGAGCGAAGAAAATCACCAAAGCCATCGTGAAGATTTTGCACAAGGCAGAAGTCAAGTTTGCCGTGTTGGGAACAGAAGAAGGTTGCACGGGAGATCCGGCAAAAAGAGCCGGAAACGAGTTCTTGTATCAGATGCAAGCCATGATGAACATTCAAGTTTTGGATGGCTACGAGGTGAAGAAAATCGTGACGGGTTGCCCACATTGCTTCAATACCATGAAGAATGAATACCCCGACCTTGGTGGAAATTACGAAGTGGTTCACCACACGCAGTTTATCCAATCCCTGATCAACGATGGCAGGTTGAAAATCGAGGGTGGCGGAGCATTTAAGGGAAGAAAAATCACTTTTCACGACCCATGTTACCTCGGTAGAGGAAATGGAGAATACGAAGCGCCGAGACAATTGCTCGAAAAGCTTGATGCCGAATTGGTTGAGATGAAGCGCTGCAAGAGTAAAGGACTTTGTTGTGGTGCCGGAGGTGCCCAGATGTTCAAAGAAGCAGAGCCGGGAAACAAAGAAGTAAACATCGAAAGAACTGAAGAAGCTCTGGAAATAAAGCCCTCGGTAATTGCCACAGGTTGCCCATTTTGCAATACCATGATGACCGACGGTGTGAAGCACTTTGAAAAGGAAGATCAAACCGAAGTATTTGACGTTGCAGAACTCATCGCTCAAGCCGCCGACCTATGATAGCCATTGATTCATTGGAAATAAAAGAACTTCTTCCCACGTCATTGTCCGACTCAAGCCGTGTTTGGGTTTACCAAGCCGAATCAAACCTTTCAGAAAATGAAGTGGCCTTAGTTAAGCAAGCTTGTGAGCAATTTATACCAGCTTGGAAAGCGCATGGCACCAACCTTCAAGCCGACTACCGAATTCTATTCGATCGATTCATATGTCTGTTTGTAGACGAATCCGGACAAGACGCCACCGGATGCTCCATCGATAGTTCGGTTCACTTCATTCAGCAGTTGGAAAAATCGCTTGGAAAAAGCCTGATGCAGCGAACTCAAGTGATTTACTTCGATGAAAATGGAGAACTAAAAGAGATTGAGATGAATCAAATGAGCGGCAAAATCAACGAAGACACGCTCGTATTGAATAACCTCATCACCTCTTTGGGAGAGATGAGAAAAGGCTGGCTTGTTCCCGCTAAGGATAGCTGGCACGCGCGGATGTTATAAGTTAGCCGGGACAAAATCAATATTCCTTTTAGTCGTCAGCTTACTCGAATCTAAATCGAGGCAAACCAACTTTCCAAAGTCAAATACTCCCGCACGAATACAACCGTTGTCCAATTTTATTTCTGGTTTCTCATTCGCAAGAGCTTTTTCAATGACCGTTAAAGTGGTAGGAACATGTCCGTGAACCACCTTCTTGCCATTTAGCTTCTTTTTGTCATAGCGCATTGAGCGTATCCAAAGCATATCCTTCCAAGAGTCGAAGAGATCTCTCTCATCAATATTAAAACCTGCATGAACCAAGTAGTGATCCTCCAATTCGTAGAAGTAAGGGAGAGCGTTGAAAAACTTGTAAATGGACTTAGGCAGCACGCCATCCTTTAAAAGATGGGCCGAATACTGTCGATCTGCCAAGGCTTGAAGTTTGGTTTGATCTGTAATGGCAAATTTTAAAAAAAGCTGTTCATGATTTCCCCGTAAGGGAAAAACGGAATAGCCATCAACCAGTAGTTCGGCAATCTTCTCGATAACATAAATGGAATACGGAGCACGGTTGATCATGTCTCCCAAAATGAAAAGCTGATCATCTTTGGTCAGCTTTAGCTTTCGCAAAAGCTTAACAAACGTTTGAAAGCTTCCGTGAATGTCGGTCAAAACCAATCTCCGCCCCATACCTCTTTTCACAAAGAAGCTCCTACCCTCACCATCGAGAGATTCACCCAAATTCGATTTGAGTATTCCTGTCGCCTCTTTGATCAAACGTGGCTGCATGCTATTATAAGTGCAAATCGATGTAATTCAAAACCTTATTCATCAAATGTATGCGATCTTTTCCTCGCACATTGTGCGGATGACCCGGATACGTGAAAAAGTCAACTTGAACGCCGGCGTCAACAAATGACTTGAGCAGAGAATAAGAATGCTGTGGCACTACCACGTCGTCATCCAATCCGTGGATCAAAAGAAGATCTCCTTGAAGATTTTCAACGTAGTTATTCAATTTGGCCTTCTTGAATCCTTCAGGATTTTCATCAGGTGTATCCATGTAGCGCTCGGTGTACATGATCTCATAAAGACTCCAATCGGTAACGGGACCACCCGCTACCCCGACTCCGAAAACGCCCGGGTGACGAAGCATCAGCGATGTAGTCATAAACCCACCATAGCTCCAACCGTGAACGGCCATTTTGCTAGAATTGACGTAAGGCAATGTTTTCAGATAATCCACACCTGCCAATTGATCTTCCATCTCCACATCTCCCATGTTTCTGAAAGTTGCTTGCTCAAACTTCAGTCCTCGATGACCTGAACCACGATTGTCGACCGTGAAAATCACGTAACCACGATTTGCGGCGTGGAACATCCAGAGTGGTGCACCTGCAGTGCGGTTGTTCGTGATCATTTGGGCGTGAGGTCCGCCATAAACATAAACAATGACGGGGTACTTTTTGTCAGGATCAAAATCATAGGGTTTAATCAGCCGCCCTTGAAGCTTCGTACCATCAGAAGCCTGCAAAACGGGTAGTTCGATATCACCCATTTGATATTCCGTTAATGGGTCATCCGCCTCAACCAAGTTCAAGACTTTTTTGCCCTTAGCATTCATGATGTAAACATCATTTGCCACAGTCATCGATCGCTCCCGAACCAAGAACAACTTCGAGTCAGTATCAAAATTCACCGAAAATGAAGACTCATCACTGGTCAACTTCTTGAGCTTTCCAGTATTTAAATCAGCTACTCCGAGTGCCTCACTCATCAAGCCCTCAACTGTTTCCACTAAGATCCCACCATCTAATTGACCTTGATATTCGAGTACATCGAAATCGCCCGAGGTGACTTGTCTGACCAAGGAACCGTCGGCCTTGTATAGATAGAGATGATCAAACCCGTCGCGCTCGCTGAACCAAAGAAAACGGCCATCTTTCAAGAAAATCGGTCCTCGTTCTGGCTCCACATAAGCTTCGTCTTCTTCCGTAAAAAGAGTGTTTTCAAATGCTCCCGTGCTGGTGTTGTAAACGTTCAGCTGCATCTTATTCTGACCTCGATTGACGATAGCGAGGTAGGCTTTTTTGCCGTTCGGTGAAAAAGTGAAATTCGTGTAGTATTGATCCTTCGGCCCGGTAGTCTGCAAGTAATAAGTCGTATCCCGCTGAGCATCGTAGATTCCTACCCTGGCAGTATGACTGGATTGACCCGCCATAGGATACTTGATTGGGCGCGGCTCTCCCGGAATAGTGGAATAATCTGCCAGTGGATAATCCGTCACTTCAGATTCATCCATTTCGTAAAAGCCAAGCATCGCTCCACTTTCAGACCAGAATAGGCCGTTTACAATTCCAAATTCCGAACGGTGGATGGCAATTCCTGCTGATACTTCAGACTCTACGGTATGATTGGTCACTTGCCTTTCGGGCGAACCTGAAGACTTGTAAAAAACATTGGGGCCAACGGTGTAAGTAACGGAGCCTGATGAAGGATGAAATGTAATATTCTTCGCATTTTCGGGGTAAGTCAACACTTGTTGCAAATCAGACCCATCGGAATTCATGGAGTAGAAGATTCTTTTTCCCGAAAGGAAAATTTTTCCATCAGCTACCTCTTTAGCCCTTAATCTTCTTAGCGTATCGCTATTCGATTTTTTGAGCTCATCGTTAATCGCGCTAAGTACGTGAAGATGCAGTGTATCACCATCGAGGTTTCTGACGATTAGATCACGGTTTTCTCCAGAATGAATGAACTGTTGATTCGGCAACCAGTGAAAACCGGAAACTGTCTCAGGGGCGAGACTTTTGTTTGGTTCCATAATGGCCGTGGCCATATCAATTTCTTTCTTTTCGGTCTGTGCAAATGACTGCTGAACGAGAATAGCTAGCAATAAAATCAGGGATAGTTTTCGCATAGGATATTGTTGATGCGGACAAATATAACAGTTGTAAGATTCCGTATTTTTGCAGAATGGAAAAAGCGAAGTCACTTATATTTCTTCTCCTTTTGATGGGCTCTGCCGTCTTTGGTCAAAATGATGTCTTGATTACTTGGGACCAGCTGGCCGACGTTCGATTTGAAGAGACCTACGACGAAGGAACAGGGTCATTTTACGACAAGCCGGTCTTCGGTCCGATGATTCAATCGATGGAAGGTCGGGATGTAAAGATCACAGGGTACGTGATTCCAATGGATGTTAATCTCAATGTTTACGTAGTGAGTCGCTTTCCTTTTAGCTCTTGCTTCTTTTGCGGAAACGCAGGACCTGAGACGGTGGTAGACCTTCAGATGAGCGACAAATCAATCACTTTTAAAAACGACGACAGACGAACGTTTTGCGGACGCTTGTTGCTGAATACGGAAAGGTATTCCGAATTGCCTTACATCCTCGAAGATGTAAAGCTATGTCCTTAGTCTACTTCGATCGAATAGGTCTCTCGTCTCTGATGACCAATGAAATCCTGGGCTTTCAATTCCATCTCGACCGGAAACACCTCTAGACTTTCAAAAAAGACCGTATCGGGCGCAGAAGTTAAATCGAAAAGCGTGGTATCGGGCAAAGCGTAATTCAGACTGAGCAAAGTCAGGCCCAATTCATCTTTGAAAGTAATGCTAAAGGAATCAAGGGTATCAGGATCACTCACCATACCTGAAAACGTTAGTGTATCGCTTTCGCCAATGCGCAATACTTCGTCTGCTCCTAAAGAAGGATTTGTATCAAAATCGATGATCATCGGCTCCTCTCCCATTTGGCGAACCAAAAATTGGAGAGTCGAATCAACTGAGCCGTTGCCGCGCTCATCAGAAACCTGAATACTTATTTCATAAAGCCCTGCCAGAGCCGAATCAGGAACGGGGTATAGGAAGTTGGCAGTGAAGGTGGATCCTGAAAGATCTCTGACTTCAACGAATTCCCAGAAACCAAAAGATTTAGCAAAAGCTTCGCGAATTCTAGACCTCACTTGTCCCAGTTCTTCATTGTCTCTTCCCGAGACGCTGACTTGCAAAGTTTCTCCCGGAGAAAATGAATTATCGTTTAATACCAGTGATGTTATCACAGGATCTACCTCATCGTCTGAGACTGTTGTACAACCCACAAAAATTGCCAGAAAAAAGAAAAGGCCGGCTTTTCGAATCATGGGCGAAATGTACGAAAAGCCAGCCATTGAATTAATCGACGATCGTCAAATTGAAGGTGACATCAATATCAGTCTCACCGCCCGATCCGGCAAAATCATCAATAGCAATTCCCGTTGCATCCTTGTTCAATTCATGGCGCAAAACGATTCGAACGGTCCCATTATCTGCAGTTGGTTCATTCGTATTCCAAATCGTAGATAATCCCACAGGATTTCCATTTCCATCAACATCAAAAATATCGTAAGAAATGTCTATTGAGTTATCTGCAGATTCAGCGATATAGAAAAATTGATGAGCTTCATCTTCATCCATAATCTCTGTGGTGATATCCTCCACGTCATTTGGATCAGAAGCATCGAGTACCTCCACACTGACAGAGTACGAAGTGCTGTCATCTATGAAAATGTCATCAACTGCAGGAGGGTCACCTCCGGGGCCGTCAGGGTCACTAAACATAAAAGTCACCTGCGATTGGTCATCCGTATTCGTAAAAGTCAAAACCAAATCTGTGATAAGCTCTTCTTCATTCGTTGAGCCCGGTGGGGTATCATCATTGTCGTCGTCTTTTTCGCATGATGTGAATGAAAAAGCCATAACGGCGATAAGAGAGAATCTAAGGTATTTTGAAATATTCATTTGTTCTGTTTTTAAAAATTGTGTTTGATTCTAAGTGTAATGTTCAGTCCCTGTTCGTCCATGTAGTAGCGGAATCGGTTCATGTAATTTCGGTAAGTGGTGTTCAGCATATTTTCAACTCCCAATTGAAAAGACGTTTGTCCTAGCCTCAATCCCGCTCTTGCGCCAAGCAAAAAATAACCATCGGGGGCTGCGGCAAAATCAAAGCTCGAGGGCAGAGTCGAAGTCGATCCCGCTTCGAAAACTGATTCAAATGGAAAAACTTCTGGAGCGCGGTATTGCTCCATGGTGTAATTTCCCGAAAGGGCAATCCAAGGTTGCTTGATTTTATTCAAATCATCCCAGGTCTTTTTGAACTCTAGGGCAAATTGATGGGCAGGAATATTGATAAAGAAATCTCCCGTCCCCACATTCTGCGCCCAGACCAAGCTGGCTGTCACCAAATAAGCAAACCCTTTATTGAGCTGACCGTCCACCTGTATATCTGATCCCCAATACAGCGCATCCGTTTGCTCATAGTCAAACCGAGGAAAAGCCCCTCGAATCGTCAATTCGATGTCGTTTGGATTGAGGAAAATGTAATTCTCGATGTAGTTGGTGTAGGCTGTCGCCAATACGCGTGTCCGACCGAATACCCTTCGCCAAGTTGCACTCAACGAGTACGATCGTTCCTGCAAGAGTTCGCTATTCCCCTGCTCGATGGCACCTACTCCGTGGTGCAGGCCGCTGGCAAACAATTCATTTACCGCAGGCGCACGCCAAAAAGTAGCAGCCGAGAGCGTCAAGTCACCCGATTCGAGGTCTTTCTTTGCCGCCAAAGCCGCGCTTAATCCATCAAAACTCAGGTTGAGCGGATCGTCCTCACTTCCAATGGGATTGAAAATATCGGCATCGTAACGCTCGTAGCGAATGCCGTATTTCAATTTCCAAATTCCGAGATTCCGTTGCTCCAAGGCGAAGGCACCAAAACTGCTGTTTCGGTAGTTGGGCATGAAGTTTCTCCCCCTGAACGTATTTTCGCGGAAGAGACCCGTCACTCCGACACTTCTCGAAAGAGCGCCCACCTTGTTCCGCCAGACCAATTCACCGAGGTGAGTGGTCAATGCGTAATCCAATTGGGGACGCGCCAACTCTTCGGCAGAGGGATTGATTCCCACGTGCACATCGAACTCCTTGCGGGAGTTGAATTGACGCGAGTAAATGGCCTCGATCTTGTTTTCAGCGTCCAGCTCTACCTCCACGCGCCCTTTGAAGAGCTCGTGGCCGATATCCTGATACGGCCGATTGATGTCGTAAGAGAAGTCGGTGGTATCGGGATTGCTCCGAATACCCGTGATCACTTCGTAGAGATCGGTGAGATTTCCCAGGTGCGAGTAGCGATAAATCCCGATCCGCTGATTGAAATTGCTGTAGAAAACTTCCGCTTTCCACGCATCTCCTTTCCAGCCCAGAGCGTAGGAGTAATTTAATTCCTCTGCTCCCGTATTGACCAAAAAGACATCGGGGGTTTTCATATCGCCAAACTTCCTGCTCGAAATCTGCCCGCGAAAGTAAAGCGGAAACTTCTCCGAAACCCTTCCCATCAGCTCACCTCCCAGTGCTCCGCCTCTGCCGTTGGTCGCCCCCATTCCCGTGAGCGATCCCGAGAGGGAATCACTACCGAAGACATCGGCGGGCTCAACCAGAAGCAATCCTCCGATCGCATCGGGCGCGTAGCGCAGCGCATCTACACCTTCGATCACACTGACCTGTTGAGCCAGAAACGGATCGATTTCGGGAGCGTGCTCCGAGCCCCAGTACTGACCTTCCTGACGAACGCCCGCGTTGAGCACCAGCAAACGATTTCCTTGCAAACCACGAAAGACGGGCTTGGCAATGGTGTTTCCCGTTTCTTGCATGCGCATACCCGGAATAGCCAAAGCCTGCTCGGCCAATTGGAGGCCTGTGGTGCTTTCCAATTGCGCTTCTCGCACTCCGATTTTGGTGAGCACCAATTCCTTCTCTTCCTCTCCCACCACTACGAACTCGTGTAAAATTGACTCGTCGTGGTTGAGTGAGAAAACGAAAGTCGTATCTCCCGAAAGTCGAATGACCTTCTTTTGCGGAGCACAGCCAATGTGAGTGACTCTTAAGGTATAGTCACCCACACAAATCCCTTTTAGAGAAAAGAATCCCGCCGAATCGGCATAGGCACCTTGACTCGACTCTTGAAGAATGACGGAGGCAAAACTGAGTCCTTCTCCTGACTCGGCATCTACCACTTGGCCATCGATCTGAATGGTACAATTATCCTGAGCATTGACAGCGTCAACACCCAAAAGACTCATAAGGATTGAAACAATCCAAATGAAGGGTTTCATAAAATGAAAAATTAGAAGTTGAATGAAATTGCTGTCTTGGGATTAGGCAACAGGCGGAGCTCGAGGGCTCGAAACTTCCAGAGGATCAAAGCAAACAACATTTTCATATTGGTAAAAATGAGCTTTGGGCAATGCTTTTACAAAGCCTTGTGATTTTACCTGAGGTAAAAAATTAGTGCTTGTTTGGATGAGCACACAAAGCTCACATTGGTGTTCGTGAGAACAGATTGAATCTTGACTTGAATCCGCTTCGTGGTGATGACCATCACAGGTTTCATGTTGCTCCTCCTCATGGTGACTTTCGTGCAATAAGGTATGCAAGCCGGCCTCGGAAAGAAGCAGCCCCATAAGCAAGGCAAAAGCTAAAGCGATATTTTTACGAAAATTCAAGAGTGCAAAGATAAGTATTGCGGATTACTGCTTTACTACCAATTGGGAAGAAACAACCCTCATCTGCGCAAATAATATTTGAGGTATTCTAGAAAAACCAGGTTTTAGCCACCGCAAGGAAGTATAGTATCATTCTATTCTTGGAGAAGCAACAGACTTGCAAATGCAGTGGAGAGGATCTTATAAATTAAATTTTCCCGATAGTCGTAGAATCAGATTATACGTATGAATATACGTGTAATTCAATTCTACGGCTTTGAACCGTTGCATTGCAATGAGCTGCAGCAGCGCCGCAAAGCTTTTATTGGTTATACTTGTGTAGAGAAATACAGAAGAGTGAAGACATCATCGAGAACATAAAAAAACATCAACCATAAGCTGAATAACCCGCACGAGTGCGTGTTATTCAATTGTTGTGTTCAATTGAAAGAAAAGTTATCTCGGGTACGGTTTGGGCCCGAATTTGACGGGAGCGGAGCGCGGATGTGATCGGGCCGACGAGTCTGATACCGACGGAGGATTAAAGCGTGAATAGAGACGCGAGCGGACGAAGTAGTCGCGGATTTTTCGCTTACAGCTTCTGCGAACGCCACGGGAAATCATTTTAGGATCTGATCGCTTTGAAGGTGAGCCGAGACTCTGCCGTCAGTGGAATAGGAAAGTGGATGACTTTTTGAAGCGCCGCGGGGCCCGATCGCTGAGAATGTTGGTAGGGTGCAAAAAAAATAAAGACTGAACACAACAAGACCTATGATCACATGCGGGTTTTGGTCTTCGGAGAAAAGAGGTTAATTTGGGAGTGAAATTTAAGGCTTCGGATGTGAGATTGGCGGTGAAAGTCCGCACGTGTCATAGCCTGAGCGTTAGGCACAATTAAGAGAATGAATTATGAAAATTGAATTTGTATCACATGCTGGATTCATTGTAGAAGCAGGATCAAAAAAAATATTTATTGACCCTTGGACAAAGAGTAAAACTTTCAATGACAGTTGGGCTCTTCTTACTGGAGATATTGAGGTTGACTACTCGGGAGTAGATTACATTTTTGTTACTCATGAACATCCTGATCATTTCAATTTCCCAACTTTAAAAGGAATTGATATCCATGATAAGAAAAGAATTAAAATCCTTTATCAAAAACACGCATCAACAAGACTAAAAGATGCGTTTGAAAAACTCGGGTTTTCTCAAGTAATCGAATTACCTATTTATAAATGGACGAGTGTAGATAAATTTGAATTATACTGTGGTTCTGCTGGTTCAATGGATTCGTTTCTAGCCATAAAATCTGACAATAAAAGTATCGTTAATTTGAACGACTGTGTCTTCAGAAAAAAACAATACGAATACATCTCAAGACAAATTGGAAAAGTTGATTTTCTTTTTACTCAATTTTCATTTGCAAATTGGGTTGGTAATCAAGAAGATGAAATCGGAGCTTCAAAGAAGAAGATTGAGGACCTCTTCCTACAAAAAGAAATTTTTTCACCCCAATATATAATTCCATTTGCGAGTTTTGTCTACTTCTGTAATGAAGAAAATTCTAGAATGAATGATTGGATTAATTCGCCAGAAGATATTGCCAAAATTCAAATTCCTGAAATTCAATTTATGTACCCTCATGATAAAATCGACACTAATAACACCTTTTTTAATTCAAAATTAGCCGTTGAAAAATATATGAGGGATTTTAAAAAAATGATCATTGATCCTACTCCCGCTCAAATTCCTTTTCAAGAAATTACTTTAGCAATAGAGGCAAACTTGAAAATATTTAAAAAGAAAATTAAATACCCATTCAGAAGAATGGTAAAACCTTTTGGAATTTATATTCATGATATAGATAGATCTATTTTTATAGACCCTAAAAATGGCAAATGGACTGAAACTTCCAAGGAAAACACGAGATACTCAATGTGTAGTCAAGTTTGCTGGTATACGTTTAAATATGAGTGGGGAACAGGTACACTTCAAGTTTCTGGAATGTTTTTAGACCGAAAATATCCAGAACCTACTTCCAAATACTTCTTCTTTCAAAATATGTTATCGACTGGTTTTTTGTCAACTAAATCAATTCGCCAAACCTTCAGAACATTAAATTTTATTTGGAGAAAAAAATGGGAAATATTTTATCGTTTTGTATGACAAAAAAAGTGCCTAACAACAGCTATAGCGCATACCCTGAGGGATACGCACCATAGCCAAAACGTTGTAAGTCATTGAATAAATCTCAAAAATTATGAATAAAATCAAAAGTGCAATCAAGAAAATTCCTCTATTAAGAAATATAGCAATGTATTTTTATAAGAATGTTTATGGCACCTCAGAGTTTAGAAATTCAGGTGAATATTGGGAAAACAGATATAAATTAGGAGGTGACTCCGGAGCAGGTTCTTATAATATTTTAGCTGAATTTAAAGCCGAAGTGATTAATGAATTTGTAAAGAAAAATGATATCGAAACAGTTATAGAGTTTGGGTGTGGAGATGGAAATCAACTAAAGTATTTCAATTTTAAATCCTACATTGGTTTTGATGTCAGCAGAACTGCGATAAATAAATGCCGTGACATGTACGAATCTGATTCGACAAAACAGTTTGAAACCTTAGAATCCTACAATAAGGAAAAAGCCGATCTCGTGTTAAGCCTTGATGTTATTTATCACCTGATTGAAGACATCACCTATTTTGATTATATGAAGAAGTTGTTTTCTTCATCCAATAAATACGTAATAATTTATTCTTCAAATGATGACGAACATGAGAATAATAATGTGGCTGCACACGTAAAACATCGAAAATTTACGAACTGGGTTGAACACAATGCTCCTAATTTTAGGATGATAAAACAGATCCCTAACAAGCATCCATTTAACGGGATTAATGAGGTCTCATCATACGCAGACTTTTTTATTTTCCAAATTCAAGATTGACAAAACGAATTACAATATTTTGTACAAGTAATGGCAGGAAAAGTGCTAAAAATTGAGATTTATATACCGGTCTAACCGCGTAGCGATTTGAAAAGAAAGAGGCCCGCAATCTGCCACTAATCAATAATTTACCGTTGGGAAAGCCGCATCATTGCAAGTGCAGCATAGCGCTGTTGACTATTCACTTCATGAACAAGGGCAGTATATCAAATCGGATCTTATTGTCCATTATCTTTTTACTACCGATTGAGAAGAAACAACTCCACCAATCAGCGCCTGCAAAATATAGGTACCCGTTTGCAAATTTTCCAAATTGATTTCATTCACATTCTTCTCTTGCAAAACGAGTCTCCCGTTCACATCAAAAACAGAAATCAATTCAGGGATGGATTCTCCTGAAATGCGAATGCGATCTGTTGTGGGGTTGGGATAAACTTGGAACAATGCTTCTTGCTCGTTTCGAGTTGAAAGGAGATTATTGGTGATAAAATCATCGATACAGAAATAAGCAGGGGTATTCATCCCGAACTCTCCGACATCGCTGGAGGTAAGCGTGAACGAAAGGCTGTCGGCAGCGCCTAGGCTTGAGAGATCAACGTACGTCCACTCGTCTACGATGTAGTCCTGAGAATTGTCGGTAAAGGTGAAGTCAGCCAAATAGAATTCCACTTCGTTTGGCATAAGCTCTCCACCTGAATAGGCCTGAATCGTCAGCAAGAAAAAATCGGGATCGTTGCCCGTGAGGCCGCCAAATTTCTTGGAGAAGGAATCGCCGTCCAGCATGCTGAAATAGGCGTAAGTGCTGTTGGTGATGTACACTCCTTCTTGGCTTGCTCCATTTTCCAGACGTACGACGGACTCACCCGAAACATAACCTGTGGCGTAGGTATCTGAATTCAGACCTTGGCCTGTGATGGCGCTGTATTGATTCGTAAAGCCGGGAGTCGTGTTATCTGATTTGTTGGTAATCGCCCAGCCCGACCAGCTGGAAAAGTCGGTGTTGTAATCGTTGGGCAAGAAAATAGCACCATCGCCGAAGCCCCCGCTTAAGTCACTTCCATTTAAAAAGGATTCAGGCTGTAGGTCGAAATTCTCAAAACCCGCGGTGGTTGTTTGGGCATTGGAAATGGTGAAGGCGATTGCAAAAAGAGGTAGAATTAAGTTTTTCATTGATTGGTTTTCACATGATCGTAGGAAATGCGGATACCCGCTTGAAAGTTTATACCCGGCATGGGGCGGCGATCGATGACGAAGTAGTCGGCATCGTATAGATTCATGATATCGAAGAAAAAAGAAGCACAGACTTTGCCTTTGTCTTGCTTGGCTTCGCCGGAATACTGAAGACGGACATCGGCCGTGTGGAATTCGGGAATGGGCTCGTTCACCCCTCTGGAGGCTCCCGTATAGGAATGCCGATACGAGATGGACAGGCCACGGATCTCAACTTTAGCTGAGACAAAAGCCATTTGCTCAGGGGTGTAAAGCAATTGCGCTCCCACCTCCATTCCGGGCACATCTGAATTTCCTCCATTAGTGGACAGGGTCTTATCGTAACCTCCGTCGATGAAAAGTTCAAGATTTGAGATGTAGATTCTACTGCTTGCTCTTAACTCAAGGCCTCGGCTCCAAACCGTTGCCAGATTTGAGGCTGACCAAAATCCTGAACCTTGCTGCGGGCTCCACATGATCCAATTATCAATTTCGCGGTTAAAGCCCGTAATCGACCATTTGAACACCGAATTCTCGATTAGAAAGCGATTCTCAATGGTGGCCTCCTGACTCCAGCCCGATTCAGCTTTGAGATCGGGGTTTCCGCCTGGCACCCAAAAGCGATCATTCAGCGTAGGAAGCCTGAAATTCTTTGAGATCTTCCCTTTGATCAACCAATTCTTAATCGGGCTGTATTCCGCACCAATAGACGGAACGGGCGAAACCAGCTCTCCGTCAAAAGATTCTTGACGCAACTCGGCTTGAAGAGTCAAGTCTCTTGCCGTGTAGCGCCACATTCCGAAGACAGACCAGCGGTGCTCTCGGGCTGTTTCTCTGTACTCATCTGCCTCAGCTTGTGTGACAGTTTGGGTGTGTCCGATAAAAAACCCATTCTTTTCACTCAGCGAAAATTCTCCTGAGGCTTCCGCCAAATACGTCTGGAAACCACTGGGAGCTTCAAGGCCAATGGACGGATCGGAGAAAAGAATTTGCTCGTCAAAAAAAGCAGCTTTGACATTTAACTTAAAACGGGCCGACTCGCGCCGATACTTCAGCATGGTGCGTGTCACCTCATCTCTTTGTTCGGCCAGACTTCTCGTTTGCACATTGGTGGGAGGAATTTCCCGAAAGGAGTTTTGATGCCAAATATGCGCGGTGAGTTGATCTTTATCAGAAATCTTCCAACCCAAATCCTGCGTGAAAATTCGCTGACTCAATTCGGCGTTGGTTTGTTCCCTTTCGGGCAAATCAGGCGAAATGGGATATCGAAAATCATTGCGTGCTTCGCGGTACTCGAATGTGGTTTTGGACGAAAAGATCTTTGAACTCAGCTGAATGGATGTGGCTTGCCGCAGCCTGCCGAAATCTCCAAGTACGGTTTCGGAGCTCACACCAACACCATTCGAGAATGAAATTCCATTCTCCAGATTAATGACACCGCCGATGGCACCGCTTCCCCATGCTCCCGAACCACCGCCGCGCTGCAATCGCACGGAATTGAAAGAGCCGAGTGGCAGCAAGCTCAAATCGAGTTGGCCCAGCATAGGGCTTTGCACGGGCAATCCATTCCAAAGCACCAATGTGTGACCCGCCGCTCCGCCGCGAAAGGAAGAAGTAGCCAAGCTTCCCAAGCCGTAGGACTTGATGTAAATCCCCTCTTCTCGCAGTAGTTCCGAAAGGTCTGAAGCAGATATCGAATTTATCTCTGCAGCTGTCCACTGCTTCACTTGCGAGCCCGGACTCTGACTACGAATGCCTTCAGCCGAAATTTCGACCACGGGAATTTGAAGCAAGGTGTCCGCTTGACCCTTCGCCGTCATTGCCGAAAGGCCGAAAATGACCCAAAGTAAAAGCACATGTCTTAAGCTGACATTCATAATCTTCTTGCAAAACTCACTTCGCAAAAAGACGATATGTAGAAACAGGGAAACCTATCAAGCAGCAGAAAACTGCTTGGGTGACGAGTTTGAACATTGCTCTTTGTGCGAAAGCAAAATCCATACGTCAAGGGAGGCATTCTGGCTTACAGCTCCATGTCTGCTTACAGTTGCGCAACAGCTCGTGACTTTCACACGATTCCCCTCTTTCGGTCCGCCACAGGCGGACAACCTTGAAGTACGTGCGGCAAAAGTAGGGATTAAAAGCAGCATGAACGGCGATGAATGAATTTTTCTCAATTAAAAAAAGTAAAGAATGTGGCGTGGAGAATAGAAATGGATGAAGGGTGATTTAAAGCGCTGCGTCTCCTTATATTTGTACAAATTTTTCAGAAGACATCTTGAATGAAAGTTATCATAGCCGGTGCAGGAGAAGTAGGATTTCACTTAGCGAAACTCCTAACAATGGAGGGGCATGCCTTAACGGTAATCGATAAAGATCCCGACTCTTTACAGCACATTTCACAGCACTTGGATTTGGAAGTATTGGAGGGAAGTTCGACCTCCATCAATATGCTGACCAGTGCGAAGGTGCAGAAGGCAGACTTGGTCATCGGTGTCACGAACAGCGAGGATGTCAATATTACCACCTGCATCATGGCCAAGCACCTCGGTGCAAAGCGAACGGTAGCTCGGATCTCAAACGTAGAATTTCTGACCAGCAAAGAAAAACTGGACATGGCCGAAATCGGTATCGACGAGTTAATCTCGCCTGCCTCATTGGCCGCTCGTGAAATCAAGCGACTTTGCAAAGAGTCAGCTCTGACAGACTTCATCGATTTTGACAAAGGCAAGCTTTCAATAATGGGCTTGAAAGTGGAGCACGATAGCCTTGTGGCCGGAAAAACCATCGAGGAGTTATCCCACTTGAATAGCGAAAAGAACTTCATCACCGTAGCCATTCTGAGAAACAACGAAACGATCGTTCCGAAGAGGGATACGCGCTTTTTGATTAATGATCACGCCTATTTCTGCGCCAATCCTGAAGGACTGGATCGGGTATTGGAGATTTTCAAAAAAGATCGTGTTGAAATCAAGCACATCATGATTTTGGGAGGTAGTGCAGTGGGATACCACGCTGCAAAAGCTCTGAGCAAGCAGTACCGAGTAAAGTTGGTCGAGCCAATAAAAGAGCGGTGCATCAAATTGGCAGAGCAGCTTCCCGACACGCTCATCATCAATGCCGACGGTAGAAACGTAGATATCCTCGAGGAAGAAAACCTATCTGAAATGGATGCATTTATTGCCGTAACGGGCAATAGTGAAACCAATATCATTACAAGTCTGGTCGCTAAAAACCATGGTGTGGATAAAACCATCGCCTTGGTAGAAAACATTGACTACATCCACCTTTCGCAGAGCATTGGGGTAGACACTTTGATCAATAAAAAATTGATCGCTGCCAACTTCATTTTCCGCTACATACGTCAGGGTGAAGTGCTTTCTTTAACGAGCTTGCACGGAGCAGATGTGGAAGTTTTGGAGTTTGAGGTTCCGCCGAATGCAAAAATCATAGGAAAGACTATCGGAGATTTAAAGTTTCCAAAAAATGCAGTAGTCGGAGGAGTCGTTCGCGATGGGCATGGCCGCATTCCCGATAGCAATTTTGAGTTTGCAGAAAAAGACCATATCGTTGTGCTTTCTAAGTTACAATGTATTCACAAGGTAGAATCGTACTTTAAGTGAGAATCAATCTAATCGGTATTATTAATATCCTCGGCGTATTGCTCTTTATCAATGCCGGGTTGATGCTTTCCTGCATCCCGTTTGCCGTATATTTTGATGACGGCACATTGATCAATTGGATCAGTTCGGTCGGAGTGAGCGGTGTCCTCGGAGCTTTGCTTTGGTTTTCTACTTTTCATCACGCCAAAAGAAGAAACATCAAAAAGCGGGATGGATATATCATCGTGACGTTAAGTTGGGTGGTGATGGCAATGAGCGGAGCGGTACCTTTTATGCTCACCGATTCCATTCCCAATTTTACCAATGCTTTTTTTGAGAGCATCTCAGGGTTTACTACCACGGGGGCTACGATCTTGGACGATATTGAAAGTCTGCCTGAGAGCATTCTCTTTTGGCGAAGCCTTACCCAATGGGTCGGTGGTTTGGGATTTATTGTATTAGTTATCAGTATTCTTCCTTCCCTCGGCATCGGCGGAATGCAGCTCTTTTTGGCGGAAGCACCAGGTATTACGGCAGATAAGATTCAGCCGCGAATTCAAGATACCGCAAAGCGACTTTGGTTTCTCTACATAGGCTTGACCTTGATAGAAATGGTGATACTCTACTTCGCCGGAATGTCTTTTTTTGACGCCATAAATCATAGCCTTACCACCATGTCTACAGGTGGATTCAGCACGAAACAAGCTAGTATCGCGTACTTCGAATCGCCCGCCATCGAGTACATCATCACCTTTTTCATGTTCCTCGGCGGAACCAGTTTTGTACTGATTTACTTGGCCCTTAAAGGCAAATTTGCTCGAATCTGGCAAAACGAAGAATTTCGAGCCTACACTACTCTGACTTTTGGGGTAACCGTGGTGGTTTCGATTATCCTAATGTTCAAAAGTGGGCTTCCTCTGGAACAGGCATTTCGCGAAAGTATTTTTCAGGTAGTCGGAGTTCTCACCACTACGGGGTTTGCCACAGCTGATTTCACTGTATGGGGCGGTAGTGTGGCTTTGATTTTCTTCACTTTGATGTTTGTGGGTGGCTCTGCGGGTTCGACCGCCGGTGGAGTGAAAATCATCCGTCACTTGATGATTGCTAAAAACTCCATCACTGAGTTTAAAAGACAATTGCACCTTTCGGCAATAATTCCGGTACGCTTCAACGGCAAAGCAGTAGCCCACGAAATCACCAGAAACATTCTGGCCTTTGTGATTATTTACCTCACCATTTTCGGTATTGGGTCGGTTTCGCTAACTCTGCTTGGAATGGATGCGCTCACGGCAATGGGTTCCGTAGCCACCTCCTTGGGTAATGTAGGACCGGGATTGAACGAAACGGGACCTTCTTTAACCTTCTCCCAAATTCCTTCTTTGGCGAAGTGGATTTTGGGTGCATTGATGGTAGTCGGTAGACTTGAGATTTTTACCGTACTCATAATTTTCACCGGTTATTTCTGGAGAGATACATGATCGAAGCAGTCATATTTGATATGGATGGGCTGCTCATTGACAGCGAGCCTTTTTGGCGCCGAGCCGAAATAGCCGTATTCGCCACAGTGGGAATCTCACTTACAGAAGATGATTGCCGCGAAACCATGGGCTATCGACTTAATGAAGTGGTAGACCTTTGGTATTCCAGAAAACCTTGGAACAATAAATCAAAAGAGCAGGTCGAGGAGCAAATACTCGCTCATGTACAAAACCTGATCGAAACCGAAGGCGTGCCATTGCAAGGTGTCATGGAGACCATCTCTCTTTGCAATGAGCTAAAGCTAAAAACTGCGATTGCTTCTTCTTCGGCCATGCGTTTGATCAAGGCTACGGTGAAGCGACTCGGACTCGAGGGTACCTTTGAAATATTGCACTCTGCCGAACACGAAGAATACGGAAAACCGCATCCCGCTGTTTTCATTCATACGGCGAAAAAGCTGGGAGTGCGAAACGAAAATTGCCTAGTCTTTGAAGATTCATTTCACGGCATGGTAGCGGGATTGGCAGCAAAAATGAACGTTAGCGTAGTGCCTGAGCTAATGAATGACCGTTTTAAGGCGGCTCACTTAGCACTCGACCACCTCGACTCGAAACGCATTAAAGCCTTTATTTTGAGTCATTAACTTTTCTAATAAATCCGCGTATAAAGCGTCATATGCGGATATTCACTCTTTTATTTTTATTGATCTCGCTGCATTCTTTCAGTCAAGAGCTCGACGAACTCAAAAAGGCGGAATTGCTCTATGAAAACGGTGACTTTCAAGATGCCATTTTCATCTTGGAAAAGTTGATAGACAGCGATAACAATAACTTTGAAGCACTGCTGCTGCGGGGAAATTGCTTTCAAAAAGAAGAGAAATTTGTTGCCGCTATCCAATCCTACGAAAGAGCTGAAACTCTTCAAAAAGAATCAGCTTTGCTCAATGCAAATTATGGTGCGGCATTTCTTAATCTCAAGCAGATGGACGAGGCAAAAGAAAGGCTCAAAACTGCATTAAAACTCGATTCAGATTTACCCGAAGCCCATTATTTCATGGGCAACTTGGACTACTTCAATTACAGAACATCTGCAGCATTAAGGCATTATTCAAAAGCCATCAAGCTAAAACCTGAGTACAGAGATGCTCTTTACATGCGTGCAGCCGCCTACGCCGAAATGGAAGAGTATTCGTTGGCACTGCGCGATTATGAAAAGGTACTGGAATTGGACCCAAATTTAGCCGTAGCGAAATACAATATGGCGGTTATCCTCATAGCCAATGAGCAGTACGAAAAGGGTCTGAGTCTGCTCGATGAAGTAAAACCCGAGCAATTGCCTAACCCCCGAGATTTCTATTACTATCAAGGTGAGGCACTCTACTTTTCAGGTAAGAAAGAAGACTCTTGCGAATTGTATGCTAAAGCCGGAGAAATGGGCGACCTTGAAGCTCAGGAAATCTACACTAAGCATTGCATGCAAGGGCAGGAACGCGAGGAAAAAAAACCTGAGAAGAAGGTTATTAGAATGGCATTCTAGTAGTGGCCATACGCCCGTATGAGCCAATCTTCAATTTTCTTTCTGACCTCAGTCCCTGATATTTCGAAATTATTTACCATGATAGCGAAAGCCAGCTCCCTTCCCGAATACGTTTGAAAAATACCGGCATAAGCCTTTACATTCTTCATACTTCCGGATTTCAATTTGGTATTTCCGGATAAATTGGTGCGTTGTCCGAACCACTTCACACTCCCCTCCTTACCTGCTTCGGGAAGCACATCCAGCAGATACTGCTTCTGAACTTGTGAAGTTCGCATACTCACTAAAAGCTGCGTGAGTTGCAATGCAGAAACGGCTGTAAATCGGGAAAGTCCACTACCGTCATAGGCGAAGAATGTAGCGTCCTTACCCCAGATTTTCTTTAAATATTCTTCCAACGCAGCAATACCACCTTCAATTGACGGGTTCCCCTGCTTTGCACCAAGCTGCACCAACAAACCGTCTGCCATCAAATTATCGCTTTCCCGATTGATATGTTTCACCATTTCGCTGAGCGGAACGGAAACTGTCGTGGCCAATTTCTTGTAAGTAATCGGTTCGCGAAATTGCTCCTTCTCTGCCACATATCCGTTTGACGGAATACCCGCATCACTTAATCTCTCCCGCAGATGGTACGCCATGAATAGCGCGGGATCAGGAATACTGCCTTTAATGGTGTATCGGTCTTGCCCAAGAGGCAAAGTACCTCTGACAGTCCGCTTCATTTCCAACGGTGAACCATAAATGTATGCTTGGTCAGATTGGATGGTACTGCTCTCAACTTCCGATTCAATCACCATTCCCGGCACTTCGGGGTAAACGCTGAGCAATTCGGCGGGAAGGCCCGGCTCATCAGGAGTTTTGAAGTTTAGGAAATACGTATTGTCATTGAAATTCAAGCCGTGGATTCCTGCACCGAAATAATTACCCATATCCTCCCAAACCCGAGTTCCCGGTATAGTTTGACCTTGGAGGTGAGCTCCATTGCCAATCACATTACCTGCAATGGAATCAATGCCGGCTGCGATCACAAATTGAGTATAGTTCTCAATAAACTCATCAAAACCACCATCGAAATGCCTCGACCCAAGAGATGGATCGCCTGAACCAAGAATAAGGACATCACCATACAATACACTATCCTTGATTTCACCCGTGTAGGCCAGGTGGGTATTAAACCGAAAATCTCTGCCCAAATTTCCCAAGGCCGCAGAGGTGGTAGCCAATTTCCAAACCGAAGCGGGACAAGCTAGTACTTCCTTATTGTATGACTCAATCTCTTCGCCCGTCAGTGCGTCTGCGAGCATGGCAGAAATGGTGGCTCCTGCCAAGTCGGCATCGGCGACCAGTCGCTCAATTTGAGCTTCAGAAACTAGATTTAAAAAAATTGCACTGATGATGAGAACTACGCTTTTTAATGTCATTGTTGAATTCTTTCAAAACTATAATGCCAAAAAAGGCCCTTTTCGTATACTTTCGGCCTCGTAAAAGAACTGTTTTGTGTGGAATAGCGGGTATATGGAGTAAAAAAGATATCTCGACATCGAGGTTGGAAGCTTTATCCAAAGCCTCAGAAGCTATTGCAAAGAGAGGTCCAGATGCCAAAGGGAAAGCCGTTTTTCCGAAATGTGCTTTAGCCCATCGAAGACTCTCCATCATTGATACAGACTCCCGTTCAGATCAACCGATGAAGAAGGGATCACACAGTTTAATCTTCAACGGTGAAATCTACAACTATAAAGAGCTCAAAACAGAGCTGACTTCAAAGGGGTACTCTTTTCAGACGAAGGGAGATACCGAAGTCTTGTTGATCGGATTGATTGAAGAGGGTGTGAGTTTTTTGAAAAAAGTTAACGGTTTTTTCGCTTTCGGCTTTTATAGCGAAAGTGAAAACAGGCTGATCATAGGTCGAGACCGCTATGGTATAAAGCCTTTGTACTATCATCGATCAAGTGATGAAGTAATATTTGGGAGTAGTTTGGGTACGGTCATGCCCTACTTATCGAAACCGGAAATTGATCAAGAAAGTCTGTCCCTATACCTCGGCTTAAGTTATATCCCTTTCCCAAAGACCATCTTAAGCCACGTTCATAAACTCGCACCAGGCACCTGTTTGCACTTTCATGGTGATTCGGTCAATGAGGAAATTTTCTATGAGTTAGATATAAGCAAGACGAAGGATATCTCTGCTGATGAGGCGAAGAAAGCCATAAGAGAAAAACTTACGGAGTCGGTTCGTAAGCGAATGGTTTCGGATGTTCCGTTAGGAACTTTTTTAAGTGGAGGGGTTGACTCCTCGATCATCACTCAGATAGCCTCCCAATTTGATCGATCAATTCCCGCTTTCTCCATTGGCTTTCCCGATCAACCCTATTTTGACGAAAGTCAAAAGGCTGCTCAAATAGCGAAGCACCTTAGGGTAGACCACCACATTTTGGAAGTGACCGAAAACGACCTCGACCGACATTTGGATGATATTCTGAACGCGATGGACGAACCCTTTGCCGATTCGTCGGGGATTCTGGTGAATATGCTTTCGGAGTTTGCTCGCAAAAAGGTTAAAGTAAGCCTTAGCGGTGATGGAGCAGATGAGCTATTCGGAGGGTACAATAAGCACCGCGCTTTGTTGCGCTCCATGCAGTCGGATTGGAAAAACGGCCTGCTCAAAAATGCTTCCCCATTGTTGGATGTGCTCCCCTCCTCCAGGAATCACAAGGCTTTTGATCGTTTTCGAAAGATTCAAAGGTATTCGAAAGGACTGCGATCAGAATTCAAAGATCGCTACCTGGAATGGGCTTGTTTCACACCCGAAAAGGAAGTGGCCGGTCTTATCAAATCTCATCGCGGCTATTCAAATAACCAAACGATCAGAGCTTATCTCGATCGATTGGATGAGGGAAATTTTAACTCAGTTTTGGAAACAGATTTCGCGCTGGTTCTGGCGAATGACATGCTTTGTAAGGTAGACGGAATGAGCATGCACCGGAGCTTGGAAGTGAGGGTACCTTTTCTGGATCACGAATTAGTAGACTACGTTTTTTCGCTGCCTGCTGAGATAAAGCTGAATAATAACTCAGGAAAAATATTGCTGAAAGAAGCTTTCGCGAATGAGTTTCCAAAAGGTTTTTTCTCAGGGTCAAAAAGAGGTTTTGAAGCCCCTCTTACTCATTGGTTCAAAGGCCCGTTGAGAGAAAGACTGGAGCGCCTCTTCAAAAAACAACTCATTGAAGAGCAAGGTCTCTTTGACTATGATCAAATACAAGGCTTGATTAAAAACGCTCTGAGTCGGGCACCTGGCGACAGTCCACATACATTGTGGGCATTGTTGGTTTTTCAACATTGGTATGAGCGCTTCTTTTTGACATCCACACCCTCATAAATTTTACCTTAGGTCTTTCGCTCAAGATACACTATGCCCCGAATTCTCAGAATAATAAACCGTTTCAATCTTGGTGGCCCTACTTACAATGCCGCCTACCTTACCAAGTACCTGCCTCCGGAATACGAGACAATGCTTTTGGGCGGGATGAAAGATGAAACTGAGGATAGCTCTCAGTTCATTGTAGAAAATCTGGGCATAACCCCGACTGTACTTCATGAAATGCATAGAGAAATTAATGTTTTCAATGATGCCGCAGCTTATCGAAAAATTAAAAATATCATAGCCGAATTCAAGCCTGATATTGTTCACACACACGCATCCAAGCCAGGCGCTCTAGGCAGATGGGCCGCGCATCAGATGAATGTCCCGGTAATTATTCACACATTTCACGGGCATGTATTCCACTCCTATTTCAACCCCGCCAAAACGAGGTTTTATAAATCCCTTGAGCGAAAGCTTGCAAAGATTAGCACGCGCATAATTGCCATTAGCGAAAAGCAAAAAGAGGAATTGTCGATCGATCATGAAATATGTCCTGCTGAAAAAATTGAAGTCATCCCACTGGGATTTGACTTAAACCGCTTTCAAGATGGTATTGCCAAAAAGAGAGAGGTTTTCAGAGAAGAATTTTCTTTGGCAGACGATGATATCGCTGTATCCATTGTCGGAAGGTTGGTCCCGATTAAAAATCACGAACTATTTCTAGACTCTATGAAGTGGGTCAAGGCGAGAATCAACAAAAAAATCAAGGGCTTTATAGTCGGTGATGGTGAGTCAAGGGCGCAACTCGAGAGTTATTGTTCGGAAATAGGACTCAGCTACAGCAGCGATTCTGAAGATGATGTAGATATTTACTTCACATCTTGGGTAAAAAATGTAGACTTTGTAAATTCAGGTTCCGACATAATAGCCTTGACTTCGAAAAATGAAGGAACACCAGTGAGTCTGATTGAAGCACAAGCGGGAAACAGGGCTATTGTGAGCACTAGAGTCGGTGGTATCGAAGATGTAGTAATACCTGACGAGACGGCCCTTCTGAGCGATCCAAACAGTACGGAGGCATTCCAACAAAACTTATTAAAGCTTGCTTCCGATGATGATCTTAGGAAGGCCATGGGAGAAAGAGGATGGTCATTCGTAAAAGATAAGTTCCACTATGAGCGTTTAGCCCGTGATGTTGCTGCTCTTTACGCGCGGCTATTGGTATAATTTTAATACTTTCGACGTTTAAAATAGCGTGAATAAATTCCGCATGAGAAGAATTCTCTTTTTAGCTCTAGTAGCTTTTACTTTAGGTAGTTGCACCATCAACAAGGACCTATTATTCAAGACTCCGACAGATTATACATTTGACGAAGTACCTGATTCTGCTCGTGCAGAAGTGGTTATTGCGCCAAATAATCTTTTGACGTTCAACTTCTTTACCGGAAACGGACACATTCTTGTGGAGCAATCCATCGGTAATGGAATCTTGGGCGGTGCAGGTGGTCAGAACAATCAAAACATTACGAATCAGCGAAACCAAATTTCTTATTTGGTAAATGATGACGGTACAGTTAAACTGCCCGTTCTCGGGAGGGTAAATCTGGACGGTCTCTCCATCAGAGAGGCTGAGAGTAAACTCGAGGAAATGTACTCTGTTTACTACAATGAGCCATTTGTAATGCTACAAGTTCAGAACAACCGGGTGATCATATCGCCGGGAGCCGGAGGAACCGCGCAAGTTATCACGCTTGTAAATGCCAATACTACTCTCATGGAGGCTCTGGCTATGGCCGGTGGTGTAAATGCCAGAGGAAATTCCAGCAAAATAAAGCTGCTTCGAGAGAATCGCGAAACAGGCGAAAGGGAAGTCTATCTTATCGATTTAAGTACCATTGATGGGCTAAAGGCGGCCGATATGATCGTCCAAGCTAACGATATCGTCTATGTTGAACCGCTGCCTTTAATTGCCAGAGAATTTGTTGAGGAGATCACACCAATCGTAACTCTGATCACCACAGCAGCCCTTCTTATTGCCATTTTGAACGTCAATTAGAACATGTACGGCGAGGACATATCGAAAATCAACAATAGTTTCGAGAGCTATAAGGAGCGACTGACCAATTTCAGCAATGAATTTGAGCTGGGGCTTTTTCTGCATATCCTCCGCAAGAACCTTTACTTGGTCGTTATTTTCGTCTCATTGGCTATAGCAGGGTCTTATATTTTCCTTAGATATACCGCTCCCGTTTACGAAGCAAGAACAGTCCTGCAACTTAGTAATAGCGACAATGCGAAGCGCGTACTGAATGTAAACCAGTTTTACGACAACAACAGCTTACTAGCAGAGATTGAGCTCATGCGCTCGAAACTTTTGGTGGAAAGAGTAGTGAAAAAACTCCCTCTTGAGATCTCTTATTTCGAGAAAGGTGAAGTACTCACTGATCAGCGTTATCCTACCTCATCTTTCGTTATTGAGACTCTTGCCATAGCCGACTCCTCCATCATGGACACCCCGATTTTTGTGCGATTTTCGGAAGGCAACACCTACCATCTTGAGTTGAGAGGAGTTCAACTTGGAGAGGTTCACAAAGTGGGACAGTTAGCCCAAAACAATTACTTCACCTACAAATTACTGGTTATTGATGCGAACCATTTTAATCGAGTAGAAGAAGGCGAAATTGAGTTTTACTTCAAACTAAATAGGTCGCAGACATTAGCGAACCAGTATAGTAGGCAGCTGGGCATCAAGATTCTCAATAATACGGCGAAGACCGTGGAGCTGAGTTTGAAAGATAATAATCCCGGAATAGCCCGAGACTTTGTGGTCAATCATGCCGAGGAGTATATCAAGTTTGAACTTGAAAACAGAGAGCAAAGCGCCACCAGCATCATTCGATTCATAGATAGTCAACTCGATACGGTTTATCGAAACCTGAGGGACTCAGAGCTATTGCTCAATATCTACAAAAAGGAAAACAAGATTTCCAATTTGGATAACCTCTCGGGGTTATATTTCGATTACTTCAGGGAGTTTGAAAACGAGATGGTCGAACTGGAGCTCGAAGAGAGTATGTTGGCTCAGGTGGTCGAGACCATCGAAACAGATTCTGATGTTGATGTCTACAACATCATACCTATTCTGACCGGCACCAAATACGAGACGATAATCGCCTCAATGCTTGAAAGTCTGAGAAATCTGCTCGTTTCGAGAGAAGAAATACAATTTGACATTAAAGAGGGAAGTGCCAAACTCGAACAACTTGATTACAGCATCAATATTCAAAAAAGGCTGATTATCGAAAGTATTGAATCGGCATTGGATAAAATTCGTCGTCGCCAAGAATTTTTAAATGGTAAGCTGGCTGAGTACGAAGGTGATTTTAGCGAACTTCCAAAGAAAGAACTCGAATTTGCCAGACTCAAGAGAATTTTCGACATCAACGAAAAATACTACACGCTCCTTCTGGAAAAGAAAACGGAATACCGTATCTCTCAGGCGGGCTACGTTCCTGAGAACAGAGTGCTCGAGCGATTGATCTCTTCCAATGAGCCCATCTCGCCAAAGAAAAACTTGATCACGACAAGTGCCATTTTGGCGGCAGTTCTTTTAAGCCTGCTCATTATTGTAATCAAGTATCTTCTGCACAGCAACATCACTTCGCTGAGCGAAATCACCAAGCTTTCAAATGCTTCCATCAATATACTTGGGATGATTCCAAAGTATAAAAAGGATATTCCTACATCTCAGTTGCTCATTGATAAGAGTCCTAAATCAATGATTTCTGAGGCTTTTCGAAGCTTACGAACGAATCTCCAATTTATGGGAGAAGGCACAACTACCGATGAGCCCAGGGTAATATCAATTACGTCAACGACTTCGGGAGAAGGAAAAACGTTTGTTGCCATCAACCTTGCAGGAATTATCGCCTATTCAGGGCAACGAGTTATTGTACTGGATTTGGACATGAGGAAACCAAAGATCCACATCGGATTTGACGTTGATAACCTCAAGGGAATGAGCACAGTGCTGATCGGAAAAAGCTCTTTAGAGGAGTGTATTAGAAACAGTAAAGTCGAAAACCTAGATTTTATTACGGCAGGACCTATCCCTCCAAACCCAGCTGAATTGATCATTGGGAAACGAATGAGTGAAGTAATTGAGAGATTGAAAAAAGATTACGATACCATCATAATTGATAACCCACCTGTAGGGTTGGTAACAGATGGTATTCCGATGATAAAGGAGGCTGATCATCCTATTTTCATTTTCCGTGCTGACTTTTCAAAAAAGCAATACGTACAGATGGTTGATCGCTTGATCAATGAAAACAACTTACCCAATTTGTCAGTGGTACTTAACTGTGTTGACGTTGATCGAAATAAATACGGGTACAGCTATGGCTACGGTTACGGCTATGGCTATGGATATGGATATGGATACGGTTATGGCTATTACGAGGATGGCAAAAAGGAGAAAAAGTCCTGGGTCCAAAAAATATTTGGTAGCTGATGAAAATTCTTCAGAACCACATCAGCGGCTTGTTGACTATAGAACCTAGCGTTTTCGAAGATGACAGGGGTTATTTTTTGGAAAGTTTCAATACGAAGACTTTCGAAGAAGCCACCGGAGTTGATGTGGACTTTGTTCAGGATAATGAATCCATGTCAAATAAAGGTGTACTTCGTGGGCTGCATTTTCAGGTGCCGCCTTATGCACAAGATAAATTGGTACGGGTAGTAAGGGGCAGCGTGATTGATGTCGCGGTGGACTTAAGGCATGGCTCGCCTACATTTGGAGAATATGCCAAAGTACTCCTGTCTGCGAAAAACAGAATACAATTCTTTGTGCCCAAAGGGTTTGCACATGGATTCGCAGTGCTGGAAGATCAAACTATTTTCAGTTACAAGTGCTCAGAGTTTTATCACAGAGACAGTGAAAGGTCTTTGAAATGGAATGATCCTGCAATAGCTATCAATTGGGAAATTGATGATCCGATTCTATCTCAGAAGGATAAAGAAACTGAACATAGGCTCGAAGATTTTACAAGTACTTTTTTGGTTCAATAGTGAAAGACACCTCATACTATATCATTTTTTACAGCTTCTTCTTCATTGCCATGACAGCATTTGCACTACTCATCAATAGCATCTTATTGAGGTTTGTGAAAACGCTGGGAACCAAAAACCAAGAAGGAGTAACTGTTCGATGGAGTGCGCAAACCAAACCGGCTATTGGTGGGCTTTCATTTTTCATCATCTTTTTAATCAGTCTTTGCTTGTGCTTGTTTTTCTATGATTACAAGGATGTTATCAGCGAGCCACAAATTCCGGGACTCTTGCTCAGTGCCGGTCTCGGTTTTTTGATGGGGCTTACCGATGATGCCTACAATACTAAACCTATTCTAAAACTGAGCATTCAGATTTTATGCGGTATCATTTTGGTTTTGACGGGATCATCGATTGCGATCTTTGAAAGCTATTGGATGAACTACACCCTGACCGTATTCTGGGTAGTGGGCATCATGAATTCCATAAACATGTTGGATAATATGGATGGAATCGCCGCTTCTGTAGGAAGTTTCATATTAGCCGCTCCTTTGATTTTTATGGTTTCTACGGGCACTTATGGCGACGTCAATTTTATGCTGATAGTCGGAATATTGGCTTCACTTATTGCATTTCTATATCACAATTGGCATCCGAGTAAGATGTTTATGGGAGATACTGGCAGTCAATTTTTGGGAGTGATTCTGGGATATGTTGGTATCCACTACTGCTGGAATGTAGGTTTAGACCCTGAAACTTCGCAAGGCTGGTATAGCCTAGCAGCCCTGTTGACCGTATTTATTTTACCCATTTCAGATACAATCACGGTCACCATCAATCGCCTGAGAAGAGGGCAATCACCTTTCGTTGGTGGAAAAGACCACACCACTCATCACTTATCTTATCGAGGGTTTTCAGACTCACAGGTGGCAAAGCTTTTCGTTTTTCTCTCTGCATTCTCCATTGTTCTGTACACTTTATATCTTATTAACATCAGCCCAGCAGATTATATGATGATAGGTACGTATCTTTTCTACTTTTTAGCCGTATTTTTCATATTATACACATTGACGCAAGTCAATAAGAAAAAAGGAATAAAAGATCACTAAGCCATGCAGCAATCCCCTTCAAATACATTTCGATTCCTACTCATATCCGTCTTGTCTTTACTTGTTATTGCTGTAGTATGGACAGGGTACTCTTTCAAATCGGCCAATCTAAATCCCGATATCAGTTACCGACAGTACTTTAATGACAATTACAAAATTTTCAGTTTGAGTTCTCCTGATGCGTTGACTTTTGCAGAGGAAGAAATTCCGCTTCACATTCTCGATGTCAGAGAAAAGTTGGATCATGAACTCTTGGTAAATACGTACTGGCAATCACAAACTCTTTTATTTCACAAGCGGGCTAACAGGTGGTTTCCTATCATAGAACCTATCTTGAAAGAACATGGAGTACCTGATGATTTCAAATATTTGGCAGTGATTGAGAGCGGACTTACCGACGTCGTTTCGCCTGCCGGTGCCACAGGCTTTTGGCAGTTTATGAAGACAACGGGGCGCGAATATGGCCTTGAGATCAACAATGAGGTAGATGAACGTTATCATATCGAAAAAGCTACGGCAGCCGCTTGTGAATACCTGAAGGATGCCCATGCCAAATACGGATCTTGGAGTATGGCAGCCGCGAGCTACAATATGGGAATGGCAGGGTTAAACAAGCAAGTTGCTCGTCAGAATGTGGACAATTACTATGACTTGCTTCTTAATGCGGAAACAGGTCGGTACATGTACCGAATTCTGGCCATCAAGGAGATCTTGAGTAAGCCTGCTCAATACGGTTTCCACTTCAGACCACAGGATCTTTATCCAACTTATGACACACGCACCATCGTAGTTGATGAAAGCGTAGATGATTTCGCTGAATTTGCGATAGAAAACGGAGTGAATTACAAAATATTGAAAATCCTCAATCCTTGGTTGAGAGATAAGTATCTCACAAATCCGGGGAAAAGAACATACGAGGTGAAATTACCGACAGATACCATTCAAGGTCTTGTTCCATTTGCTAAACAAAAAGCTGCTTCTGACACTTTAATCTCTGCACCTCATAGCAACTAAACGGATTGGAAAGTACCGAAACCCTTGAAAAAGAAAGTGTCGAAGTTCTCGGCGCCAGAGTACACAACCTTCAGAACATTGATGTAGAAATTCCCAGAAACCAACTTGTGGTCATAACCGGCCTGAGTGGCAGTGGAAAGTCATCCTTGGCATTCGACACGATTTATGCCGAAGGCCAGAGAAGATATATCGAAACCTTCTCTGCCTATGCTCGGCAGTTCCTAGGCAACATGGAAAGGCCCGATGTGGATAAGATCACAGGGCTCAGTCCTGTGATCAGTATCGAGCAAAAAACCATCAGCAAAAGTCCCCGGTCGACCGTGGGTACGATTACTGAGATTTACGACTTCCTCAGATTGCTCTATGCCAGAGTAGCAAACGCATACTCATACAAGACAGGCGAAAAGATGGTGAAGTACAGCGAAGATCAAATTGTTGACTTGATCATGGATACTTACCGTGATGAAAAAATAGCGGTTCTGGCTCCCGTCGTAAGAGGAAGAAAAGGACATTATCGGGAACTTTTCCAGCAAATCAGCAAACAGGGATACCTGCGCGTCAGAGTTGATGGTGAAGTAAAGGAGATCACGAGTGGAATGAGGCTCGATCGCTACAAGATTCACGATATTGAGATAGTCGTAGACCGCATAGTGGCAGGTGAAAAAGACAAGCAACGCCTTCGTCAGAGCGTTACCACGGCCATGGATACCGGAAAAGGCTCGATGATGGTCATGAATTGGGATACTGAAGAAGCACGCCATTTCAGCCGCGATTTGATGTGCCCTACTACGGGTATCTCTTACCCCGAACCCGAACCAAATTTGTTTTCCTTCAACTCACCTTATGGAGTGTGCAAAAGATGCAATGGTATCGGTGAAGTAAGCGAGGTGGATCGGAAAAAAATTATTCCCGATGAGAAAAAATCGATTCGAAAAGGAGGAATCGCGCCACTTGGCTCTTACAAGAATAACTGGATATTCAGACAAGTAGAAGGGCTCTTGCGGAAATACGAGTACGATCTCAACTCCCCACTGAAGGACATAGACGATGAGCTGCTCGATAAGATTCTAAATGGTACAAATGAGACTGTAAAAATCGATGGCGCGACAGGTTCTAGCGAGTACAACGTAAACTTTGAAGGTATCATCAATTTCATTTCTCGCCAGGCCGATGAAAATGCTTCCGCTCCGATACAGCGCTGGGCGAATAGTTTTATGAACCAGATCACCTGCCCGGTTTGTGATGGTGCCCGACTCAGAGAGGAAGCCCTATACTTCAAACTTGATGACAAAAACATTGCTGAAATATCAAGTTGGGGAATCAACAAGTTTGATGTTTGGGTAAATTCTTTGGAAAAGAAATTGACCAAGACCCAACTGAGAATTGCAACGGAGATTCTTAAAGAAATCAAAAATCGCTCTGGGTTCTTAATGGATGTAGGCTTGGATTACTTGTCCTTGGATCGCAGCGCCAAAACCTTGTCAGGCGGTGAAGCTCAGCGAATTCGTTTGGCTACTCAAATCGGATCAAAACTGGTTGGAGTTCTCTATATTCTGGACGAGCCAAGCATTGGACTCCACCAAAGAGACAATAACAAGCTGATTGACTCTTTGAGAAATCTTAGAGATATCGGGAATAGCGTAATCGTTGTTGAGCATGACAAAGACATGATTCTGGCAGCTGATCACCTCATCGACATTGGCCCGTTTGCGGGAGTCCATGGAGGTAAGATTGTAGGTGAAGGCACTGTCAAAGAAGTAATGAAGTCAGGTTCACTTACTGCAGACTACCTATCTGGGAAAAAGAGAATCGAAATACCAAAAAAACGCAGAAAAGGTAATGGTGATAAAATCACCTTGACTGGGGCTACGGGCAATAACCTGAAAAATGTGAATGCCATCTTTCCTTTGGGCACTTTCACTTGCGTGACTGGAGTATCGGGAAGTGGCAAGTCTACACTGATCAATCAAACCCTCTACCCCATCCTCAACGCTCATGTATATAAAGGGGTAAAGAAGCCATTGACCTACAAGAGCATCAAGGGACTGGAGAAGATTGATAAGGTGATTGAAATAGATCAATCACCTATTGGCAGGACGCCAAGAAGCAATCCCGCCACTTACACGGGAGTTTTCACAGACATCAGGAATCTTTATGCGCAGTTGCCGGAAGCAAAAATCAGGGGATACAAGGCAGGAAGGTTTTCATTTAACACTACAGGTGGAAGATGCGAAACATGCAAAGGCGCTGGACTGAAGACTATTGAGATGAATTTCTTACCGGATGTCTATGTGCAATGTGAAACTTGTGAAGGCAGAAGGTATAACCGCGAAACGCTGGAAGTTCGCTTTCGAGGTAAATCCATTAGTGATGTACTCGACATGACAATTGAGTCTGCTGTTGCATTTTTTGAAGATCATCCAAGAATTTCGTTGAAGCTGAAAACTCTTTTTGATGTTGGATTGGGTTATTTGACTTTAGGCCAACCGAGTACTACATTATCGGGAGGTGAGGCACAAAGGATAAAGCTAGCCTCTGAGTTGAGTAAAAAAGGTACAGGACAGACATTTTACATTTTAGATGAACCTACCACCGGACTACATTTTGAAGATATTCGTTTATTAATCACTGTTCTGAATCGACTAGTCGACCAAGGAAACACCGTTTTGGTGATAGAACACAACTTGGATGTAGTGAAAGTGGCCGACTATGTTATAGATTTAGGTCCTGAAGGTGGAGAAGGAGGCGGAACGATTATTGCCAAGGGCACTCCCGAACATGTTGTAAAAAAGGGAGTCGGCCACACTGCTGAATACTTAAAACTCGAATTGAATGTCAAATGATGAAAAGCGCATCAAGCGCGCCTTTAAGACAAAAACATGGAATGAAGTAAAAACCAACGATAGTTGGGCAATCTTCAAGATAATGTCAGAATTTGTTGAAGGTTTTGAGAAGCTCTCCCGAATAAAACCTTGTGTTTCTATATTTGGTTCCGCTCGATTTACCGATGATGATCCTTCTTACAAAGCAGCTGAAGAAATAGCTTTCCAGCTAAGCCAAGGCGGCTATGGGGTGGTTACAGGTGGAGGCCCGGGAATTATGGAAGCAGGAAACAAAGGAGCACACCGGGGAGGTGGCGATAGTGTGGGATTGAACATCGATCTACCATTTGAGCAAAACGGAAATCCATACATTGATAAGGATAAGCTGATAACATTCGATTATTTCTTTGTAAGAAAAGTGATGTTTGTGAAGTACTCACAAGGCTTTATCGTCATGCCCGGTGGTTTTGGAACATTGGATGAGCTATTTGAAGCCCTTACCTTGATCCAGACGGGTAAAATAGGCCGGTTTCCAATTATTCTTTACGGTAAAGACTATTGGGAGGGTTTGCTCGATTGGATCAAATCAACATTACTTGAAAACTATAAATCGATTAGCGAACAGGATTTAGAACTATTCCGACTCGCTAATACTCCGGAAGAGGCTGTTGGTCACATCGATGCGTTCTACCAGAAGTATATGCTCAAGCCAAACTTCTAGGCTTTTTCGACACACTTCCGATTTCAACAAAATTCTGTTTGCAAATTCGTTTCGGCTCAACCGAGGCACCTCCACTATTGGATAGCTTTGTTAGAAAGGCTTTTCAAAGAGCTACACCTCGGAGGTATGACAAGAACATTTTTCATTGGCATTCAGATTTTGGGATTTTTAATCTTTTCTCTTGGACAAAAAGAAGAGGTCAAGATCAAGCATAATCCACCCGAAAACATGGGGTCAGGAGAAGAAGCGGTGGTTTTAGTCGAGCTTGATAAATCTGATGTAACGGGTTTTGCTAAATATCAAATTACGGTAGACGAAGGTTTGGTGATAGAAGTAGTAGAGTCAGCGGGAGCCTCCTTTACCTTTAACAATGGAAAAGCGAAATTTATCTGGATGGCTCTACCGGCCAATGAAGAGTTCTCCATTTCCTACAGGATTCGCACGACAGGCGCTGCTAAAGGAAAAAAAGCTTTGGACTCACGGTTTTCATATATCTATGAAAATGAGCGAAAGAACCACGACGTACCAACCCACTACATTAATGTAGGAACACCACAAGAAATAGTTGCCGAATCGATCAAAGAATCAATGGAGGAGAAAGGCATGAACAAAGAGGCATACGCTCTGGCTGATCGCCAAATTCGACCTGATGGATTGAATCAATGGAGAGTGACCGTGGAAATTGAAAAGGAAGGGTTAAGCGGATTTGCTAAAGTAGAAGAGAATTTACCTGAAGGGTATACAGCTATTGACTTTAAATCGAGTGGAGCTGTTTTCAGCTCAATGGATCAAGTGATTAAATACATTTGGTACGACATTCCGGAAAATGATGTTATCACCATTTCATACAAGCTTTTGCCTGTAATTGCACAAAATGGAGAAGAACCGAAGATAGAAGGCTCTTTTTCTTACCTCGAAGGTGAAGAAACAATGGAGATTCCTATTTCTTCAGGCATAGAAATGATGGCTGAGGAAAAATCAAAAGATACCACAGGGGCAGAAGTCACAGGTGACCCAATAGCGGATATAGTTGAAGAGATGGAAGAAGTAATTGCTGAACCGATGGTAGTCGCTGTAAGCACTCCTCCAGCAAAAACCAAAGAAACGGATACACCAAAGCCCAAAGAGGAAACTGTAACTGCTTCATTCAACGATTCTAAAAGTCCAACAGATGCGAATATCATTGATGTTCCTCAGCCGGAATCAGGAGTATTCTACAGAGTGCAAATAGCAGCAGGCAAGAATAATCTTCAAAAGAGCGTTTTCGAGAAACTTTATACTTTCCAAGAGGGATATAAGTTGGAGAATCATAAAGGATGGTTCAAATACACTACGGGATACCACCAAGTGTACAAGTCTGCTCGAGACGACCGCCAGAGAATCACGGGTAAATACGACAAATTTCAGGGTCCATTCGTAACCGCATATAACGATGGTGAAAGGATCAGTGTTCAGGAAGCCCTGATGATAACTGCCCAAAAGTGGTATCCATAAGATACGCAACCTTTTAACCAAAGTCTCAGTATACGCAAGAGATTAACTCTCGCTATGCGTACCCCTTTGAAGTATATACGAATCGCTCTCTGCGCTACTGTTTTGCTTATTTCCAATCATTTGGTAATGGCCCAATCAGACTCAACAGCTACAATAAGCAGCGAAAAACTATTCAGACCTCAAGTGGGTTTGAATACTGGTTTGATCAATTATTTTGGTGACGTTGGTAGTTTGGATGGTTTAAGCCAGCAATCTCAAATGAACTGGGGACAGAGTCTCTCACTAGTTTCGCCACTGACAGATGCCTTTAGCCTCCGAGCATTTGCATTTTTTGGAAAAATCACGCAAGAAGAAAGAATTGAAGGTGGCAATGCTAATTTCAGCACTCCCATACGTATGGGCGGACTTAGTCTTTCTTACAATTTTGACCATATTCTTCCTAAAACAAGAACCGTAGAGCCTTACGTTTCTCTGGGTATATCAACATTTGAATTCAATTCAAAATCAGACCTAATGGATGCCAATGGAGAAATCTATCACTATTGGTCGGATGGAACGATAAGAAGTTTGGCGGAAAACGCTCCTAACAAGAGTGACGCCAATACACTTACAAGGGACTATACTTACGAATCTGACCTAAGAGCTACAGATGAAAACACGGGCTTACCCTATGCATTGAGAGGCATGAGTATGCCTATCGGAGTTGGAGCGAATTTGAAAATCAACGATTTCTTTACCTTAAATATGGGTACTGAGTTTCATTTGAGTTTTACGGATAATATTGACAACATTTCGGATCAACCGAATAGTCGATCAGGAAATGATCACTTCTTGTTTTCATCGATTGGTATTCTCTACAACCTCCATCACGAAAAGAAATCTCAGGTCGAGAAATCTTCAGGACTTGAATTTGATGAGATCGAATTTGAAGATGAAGACATTGATGGCATTGCGGACATAATCGACCTCTGCCCTTTCACAAAAGAAGGCATTGCCATAGACGAATATGGTTGTCCATTGGATACTGATAATGATGGAGTAGCCGACTATCGGGATGGTGAATTAACAACCCCAGAAGGTAACCTGGTTGACCTGGATGGAGTGACGCTAACAGATGTCGCTATTCAAAACATCTACTTGACCTACAAGGATAGCATAGGAAACCTTAGTTACCAGAAGAGCAAAAAAGAAACTGCCGATTTCGATAGACAATCGATCAAATTAAGAGGGAGAAGCAAAGGCTATAGAGTCAGAATTGCCAACACAGAAAACTTAGACGGTCTGGCAATTTCAAAACTGCTGAGTATAGCAGACATACGTGGAAGTGAGGACGAAAATGGTTTGAACTATTTCATTGGCGATTTCAATAGTTTAGAGGAAGCTCATAGTAGAATGAGACAACTTCAAGAAATGAATTATGAAACAGAATTGGTCTACAATGATTTTGGCACGTTCAACAGTGTAGACGATACTGAACTTGCTCTGATTGAAAAGAGTTCGGAGTCATTCTTTTCAAATCCTGATCAAACGACTTTCCGAGTCCAGATCGGTGCGTACCGCTATAGGCTATCGGACAATATTTTTAAAGAGATTAATGATGTCTTGGTAATAACCGGTCAAGACGGACTCACACGCTATGTTAGTGGATCATTCGATAACATTAAGGATGCTGCCGAGCATAGAATCGAATTGCTTCTAAATGGATTTGAAGGCTCCTTTGTAACAGCTTATAAAGGCGGTAAGCGAATATCGTTGAAAGAAGCAGGAGCCAGAGTGAGCAAAAAAGAGGTCATAACAGGAACTCCCGCAACAGGTGGTATCAGTACAGAGTACGTAGACTATTCAGTACAGCTTGGTTCTTTCTCAGGGAGAGTTCCTGCCGAAATGTTGAGCAAATTCATCGAACTCGATGACGTAAGCCCAATGAGAGGATCGAATGGTACCACGAAATATATCTATAAATCTTTCAATGATATTCAACAGGCCCGGGAAGCTTTATCTCTGCTTAAAGCGAAAGGTTTTGAAGATGCCATGATAATAGGCTTGTTCAACGGGCAAATCATTTCTGAAGAAGAAGCGAATCGTTTGAAAAACGAATAAGATCGTAGGACTCTATTTGAAACAAAGGCGCATTGGATTCATGAAATACTCGCGCAGGTTCTTTTCTGTTTGCGGTGTGTATTCTCTCTTCTCTAAGATTCCAAATAATATGATGTCCCTCAGATGAATTTTCTGACATGCGGACATTGAGAATGTCATTGTCTTCGTCAAGATTTACAAACCGAATCTTTTCAGGGTCGCGTACTCCTTTCGTGAGCAAATAAGGATAGATCTCTCTCCGCCAATTTGCGCTGAACGTTGCTGTATCTTGGCTGTACACTATCATTTCATCTTGAACTAATCTGATGATAGTGGGACTTTCTCCCAATAAAGGAAGAAGAACATCGTCCTGCAAAACGACACCAATTCGGCGGTTTAAAAAAAGAAAAAGCAAGCAGGCTGTGGCCAATATCAATAGCCTCAAAACTCTAGTTGCGGGCTTCAACAGAAAGATCGTTATGAGAATAATTACGACATAGATAATAAAGGCAGAAAGACTGCTCAAATAGAGCCCATCAATCTTTGCAAAAGGCAATGTATTGATCGTCTCGATAATCCAATTCAAAAGCCACGTCCACCTTATGGTTACCCACCCCATGACATCCGAGGCATATGGAACCCAAAGAAGCAAGACCCAGGCAATTCCTGAATATAAAATTATTGAGGCCAAGGGAATAACTAAAATATTCGTAATAAAAAATAGCAAAGGGAATTGATTGAAGTAGTAAATACTCAATGGAAAAGTAGCTAGTTGCGCGGCAAAAGAGACACAGAATAATGACCACAACATACTGATGTACTTATTCTTAAAATCGAGTGAAGCATAAAAAATCGGATGAAAAAACACAATGCCCAAAACTGCCAAATAGGAGAGCTGGAAACCAATTTGAGTAATTAATAGCGGATTGATCACAAGCAGAACAAGAGCGCTTGCAGCAATCATGTTATACGTATTCGTATAGCGCTTATTAAATTTTCCTAAGGCAATAAAGCTGAACATCGTAGCAGCGCGAAGCACGGAAGGCGAGAATCCCGTGAGCGCGGCATATCCCCAAAGCATCAATAGGACCAATATGAACTTTAAAAGCTTGGCGTTCTTTTTAAATAAAAAGTTGAGGATAGTGAGAAACAGCAAATAGATTATCCCAACATGCAGGCCACTTACAGCTAGGATGTGAACAGCTCCTGCATCTGCAAAATCACTTCTCAGTTGAGGGTCAAGGAAGGACCTGTCGCCTACTAGCAGAGCCGAAATTACGCCGAATTCCTTAGTCGGAATGGAATCTTCGTTCAGCTTTTCAAGAAGATTTCCTCGGAGTTTATTGAGCTTCCCTTTTAAAGAAAAATGATGGACGGAAATGACTTCATAAGACCAACGAGGTATATATACGGAACCCGAAATTCCTGTATTGCGAAGATACCTTCCATAATCAAATTGATTCGGGTAAAGCTCTTGATCTAAATTTGAAATACTCCCGGAAAATTGGATGGAATTGCCCGGGACTATCCGTGAGTCAAAATTATCTTTTGACACGTAGGCGATTATTCTAGCGTTGCACGATCGATAGAGCTGTGAATCGATCTGAACTTTGAATACCTTGAGATGAACAGCATAGCTATTTGGTTTCTCAATGGGAGAAGATTCTATCACTGCCAAAAAGCTACTTCCTTCTGGAGGGCCTGTTTGCACACTTATTGCTCGATATCCCAATGCCATTCCTAAGAGAAAAAATGCGGCAACTGAAAGTATTCCAAAATAGTGATTCTTCAACATATTCTTCCAAATCCTATTTAGGGAGAAAAGCAATCCTATGATCACCAAAACGGCTGATATCCAGACTAGTTTCAAGTCTGAACATGAATCAAAATTGAGAGCTGATATCAGCCCCAACAAAAGAGGTACAAGAATACGCACCAGAGGCGCTTGGTGCAGAAAAAGTTCCATAGAGCTCTGTTTCAGAGCTCTTAAGATAAAAAAACTTTTATTTAGAAGGTCGTTATCTTTCTGGTTTCTTGATGGACACCATTAAATACTCTAAGCAAATAAATGCCCTGAGGTAGGTAAGAAAGATTTAATTGTTCAGTTGCTCCAACTGATAAAACCGGACTCACCACGTCAATCCTACGGCCGTTGAGGTCATAAACTTCAATCATTGCTGTTTGGCCGAAGTCTTCAGATGACAAGGTCAAATTGTACAAGCCGGGAGTGTTAGAGACTGTAGACAAATCTATTTCCCAATTGGGCTCCATTGCAGCTATGGAAAATGATTCTATTCCAGAGTTGTCACTTGGATCAAATGATATCGTGGACTGCGACATCAACAGATTCGGATTTTCGGATGGGCCAATGGTGATATTACAAATCGTCGAGTAGTCTCCGATTAACCCTCCTTGCGCCGCTAAGACTTCTACATCATAACTATCTCCTTCTATTAGGCCAGTCACAAAATCTAAGTCAACAAAGCGGCTACCGTCGTCTCTAGTATAAAAAAGTGGTGCTTGAACTGAGGTAGTGTTCGTGAATCTCCAAGTATACGAATCCGCTCTACAAACCTCATTGGCCTGCAGAAAGGAACTGATGGGATAAGTCTGTCCACATGGGTAGACATTACTGTTGAGGCCTGTGTTTGGAACAGCATTATTCATATTAATAAACCTCAATCCGCCGGAATTACTTTCCTGCCCGGCCACAGTGGCAAATACTGAAACAATGTAAGTAGTTCCTAACTGTAAATCAGGGACTCGATACAGGTTGAGCAACCTGCTATCCGACAAACCAATTACTTCGGTTTGTACAGGAGGATTAGAGCCAAAGTCCAAAAAAGTCCATCTATATTGAGTTGAAAGGGCAACTTTGGTTGCTCCGATTATATCACAGAAATCAAAAAAGCCATTAGAATACTGGTTTTCTAGTGTTGTGGTTAGTACGTTATTCTGCAGACCAATAATGCATGAATTTCCATAATCTCCGTATGCGGGTACAATAGCTCTAACCCGAACACTCACCTCGTAAGTTCTTCCATATTCAATTTGCGGAAACCACTCCAAAAGAAAATTGGGATTTGTTCCGTTTGGTGATGTGATGACATAAGTATTAAACGGTGCCTCTTGTTCAACAAATCGAAATTGGTAATTGGTAAAATTGGAGGTGTTTGATGGATTAGTAGCACGAATCACATTATTCGTGTTGTAATCGAGAGTGCCGCAATTGGAAGCGACCAATTCCACAAATGGAATGTGAGCAACTGCACTGGTAAATTCCGTTGATACAGGAGTAGAACCAACATGATAAACACGATAGATGTATGTGTTTCCAACGGTAAGCCCGGTTAATATTGCATTTTCTGTCGCTCCAACACCAGCATTGTTCCTGCAGGTGAGCAAGGTTCCACCGCATGCATCATACACCTCAATAGCCAAGTTCAAATCTCCTGAACCTGTAGCTTGCACACCATGGCGTGTCGCAATAGCAACAAAACTATACCATACATCATCACTTCCTCCCGGGCCTGCGCACTGTGCATCGCCAGAAAACCCTGCTCCTACAAAAGATCCTGCAAGCTCTGAATCAGCAAAATCTTCTTCCGATGAAATGAGATTTGCAGTCAAACAATCATTTGCCATCGACGAAATAGTAAAAAGAAACGTCGAAGCCAAAACGGCAATATAATAAGGGGTTGTTCGCATAAAAGCCTTCCTATAAAATGAAATCAGATACTAAATTACACAATCAATTCAGATTGTAGGGGTGATTCAAAAAGAAGGTGGTTAAGATTATTAACGGGATTTTCAACAATAAAAAAAGCAAGGCTTTCGCCTTGCTTTTACCACCTACTGAAAATTAACCACGCTTACTGCTACTGAACTATCTTAGCGACAAGTTCTGCGGTGCGGCTCGCGTAGCCAAACTCATTGTCATACCAAGACATTACTTTTACAAAATTGCCATTGGTAGACGTCATCAAAGAATCAAAAACACTGCTGTGTGGATTTCCAATCACATCAGCTGATACAATTGGGTCTTCAGTGTACTGAACGATTCCTTTTAATTCATTGTTTGCAGCTTTTTTAATGGCTGCATTTATTTCTTCTGCTGTCACGTCTTTATCCAGAATTGCAACTAAATCCGTTATGGAACCGGTGATGGTTGGAACTCGAGTAGCGTTTCCATCCAATTTTCCTTTTAGATGAGGAAGAACCAGTCCTACTGCTTTCGCAGCTCCCGTTGTAGTTGGGATAATTGAAAATGCACCCGCCCTAGCTCTTCTCAAATCAGAGTGAGGAGCATCTTGCATGCGCTGATCTGCCGTGTAAGCATGGATGGTATTGATGTATCCTTTTTGGATCCCGAACTCCCGATCCAAGACCATTGCAATAGGCGCCAAACAGTTTGTTGTGCAGCTAGCATTGGAAACAACATGATCATCAGCAGTTAAAGTGTCATCGTTTACACCAATTACTACGGTCTTCACGTCGCCTTTTGCCGGCGCTGAAATAATTACCTTTTGTGCTCCCGCAGTAATGTGTTTAGAAGCTCCTTCTTGATTTGTGAATCTTCCGGTACACTCGGCTACTACTTGAACTCCAAGTTCCTTCCAAGGAAGATCTTCAGGGCTTCTTTCAGCGAAAAGCTTATAAGGTTTACCGTCTATTACGATATGGTCATCTCCCGTATAAGATACTTCACCTTGGTATCCACCCTGACTACTGTCATACTTGAATAGGTGGGCCAAAGTCTTGGCATCTGTCAAGTCATTGATGGCTACCACCTCAACGTCGCTGTTGTTCAATAGCTGACGGAAAGTTAGTCTTCCTATTCGACCGAAACCATTTATTGCAACTTTTATCATAGTTTAAAACTCTTCAAAGTGTCATTTGAACACAAAGTTAATATAATTCCAAGAATTCAATACAACATTCAAAATTAATCACATTAATTTAATATCGGAACAAATCAGAGCATTCCTGTAATGATCTTTTCCATCGTAACACCCTCTGCTTCTGCCTTATAATTCCTAACCAAACGGTGCCTCAGAATTGGTAAGGCCACAGCTTGAACATCTTCAATATCAGGAGAATATTTTCCTTGAAGTGCTGCATGGCATTTAGCTCCCACGATTAGGTATTGAGAAGCCCTAGGCCCTGCGCCCCAGCTCAAATAACTGTTGGTGCTTTCAGAAGCATACTCAGTGCCTGGTCGGGACTTGGCCGATAAATTCACTGCATATTCTACCACATTATCAGCCACGGGAATTTTTCGAATCAACTGTTGGAAGAATTGAATTTCATCTCCCGAGATTACCTGTTCAGCTTCTGCGGTAACACCTGATGTAGTGGATTTTACCACATCGATTTCTTCCTGTATACTCGGATAATCAACAAAGATGTTGAACATAAATCTATCGAGTTGGGCTTCGGGCAATGGATAAGTTCCTTCCTGCTCTATCGGGTTTTGAGTCGCAAGTACAAAAAACGGTTTGGGAAGCGGGTACGAGTGCCCTGCTGTCGTAACCATTCTCTCCTGCATCGCTTCTAAGAGTGCGGCTTGGGTTTTAGGAGGAGTTCGGTTAATCTCATCAGCAAGTATGATATTCGAAAACAACGGGCCTTTAATGAACTTGAATTTTCGATTTTCATCAAGAATTTCGGAACCAATAATATCACCCGGCATCAAATCAGGAGTAAATTGAACTCTATTAAAAGTCAATCCCAATGTTTTGGCAATTGTGTTCACTAAAAGCGTTTTGGCCAAACCCGGAACACCTACTAAAAGGCAATGACCTCCGCTGAATATGCTAATGAGCACTTCTTTGATTACTTCATCTTGTCCCACAATCACTTTGGCAATTTCTTGCCTCATTGAAGCATATTTATCCGTGAGCTGCTTAACCGCTTCTACGTCTTTCATTATATTCTAAACTTCTTAGTTCTTAATTAAATCGTCCTCTTCGATCCAAGGATAGCCGAATGCGCAATCTCGGTATTTTTCATCGATTTTTACAAAGGAATCACCTATTCTCTCCCTCACCCATTTGTCCATTGTTTGCGCTCGAAGCCGCTCAGAAGCCATATTCTGAAGGCTTTGATAATCATCGGTCAAGTTGGCTCTGTGCGGTTCTGTTCTGTTCATGAGCTTTACGATGCGATAGCCTTTCTCATTGGAACGCGTTTGAAAGTAAAACGGCTTGCTCACCTGTCCCACTGTCATTGTATCAATAATGGGAAATAGTGTAGGATCAATATCATCCATTTCGAAAATGGTGCTTCCTGAAGCCTGATTGACTATCGAACCGTTTTGATTCTTGGTCAACTCATCATCGGAATACTTATTTGCCGCTAAGGCAAAGGAAACCGAATCTCGAATCACCAAATTCCGAATAGAGTCCAAGTCTGTTCTTGCTTGACTCAATCCATCAGAAGACACTTCGGGGATGAGCAATATGTGGTTGGCGTCGTACATCTCTCCCCTCCTTTCCAATAACTGCATGATATGAAATCCGTAGTCAGTTTTGAATGGTGTGGATATCTGTCCTTCTTCCAAGTTAAAAGCTACTGCATCGAATTCGGGCACCCAAGTACCACGCGCCTGCATGCCCAGAGCACCACCCTTAGCGGCCGAACCAGGGTCGTCGCTATAGAGAGCAGCCAATGTCTCGAATTCCTCTTGACCTGTTTCGACTTGCTCTTTAAATTCTAATAATCGTGAACGAACCCTCTCCTTCTCCTTCGTTGAAACTTCGGGATACTTGACAATTTGAGCCATCTGTACAGAAGCATTGACATAGGGCAGACTGTCTTTCGGAATTTCGTTGAAGAAATCCTGCACGTCAGAAGGTGTAACATTAATGTCGGCGCTGATCTCAGACTCCATGCGCTGAACGAGTAATTGATCTTTCAGAATGTCGAAAAAATCTTCTCTGATTTCCGACATCGATTTTCCATAATAGTCTTCGAGAGCTTCCACGGAGCCTATTTGTCGAATGAAGACATCCATCCTTCTATTCAACTGACCTTGCACCATATCGTCAGTAATTTCAAGAGAATCCACTTTTGCCTGATTCAGCATTAGCTTCTCAAAAAGAATTTCCTCCAAAACCTGGCAATCTGTTATGGTACCTTTAAACCCCTGTGCCTTAATTTGACTTTTCTGAATTTGTATGTCGCTGTAGAGGATAATTTCATTTCCAATTACCGCTACTATTTGGTCAATTACCTGCGCTTTGGAGCTATTGACGAAAAACAACAACGCCAACGCGGGAAGTAACCATCTCAAATTTATTCCTTTATCCATTCAATTTTGTTCTTTGCGTAGGCCTCTTTAACAGCTCCTTCACGCATTTTTTTTACCAAATCAGCTTTACGCTGATTAATAATCAAGTTTTGCACTTTTTGCTTTTCGAGCTCGAGTGGAGCATTACTACCCCTTAATCTATATTCGAAGATTCGGAGTAAATACAGCTGTCCATCTTTTTCAAACTCATGATACGTATTCGTGGTCAAAAAATTGCTCCAATCCTCTTCTTCTAATGGGATTTGTTTCAAGATGTCGTCTTTGTACATCCACTGTTCTTCATCGAGGAAGCAAGTTTCAGCATATTTACTGCAATACTCATCGAGATCTTCCAAGACTTCCTCAGATTCACCGTTGAACCATTTCTGAAGCTTTCTCTTATTTGGCGCATCAGCGCTCACAGACATAAACCATGGCCTTAAGATGGAGCTTTTCAGTTTGAAGCTCTCAATATTTTCGTTAAAAAATGTTTCGGTCTCTTGATCAGAAACCAGTGTGTCAAGTTTCTGGTTTACAAGTTCCCGCTCGTAGGAATAGATGACCAATGAATTTCTGTAATCTTCAAGCTTGGCCGAAAAGTCCTTGTTCTCTTCTGAAAGATTTTTCTCAGCAAGTGATAAAACGGCCTTTTCTTTTATCCATTTATTAATAATGTCGTCGGCTATCGTCGCAGAATCTTCTTCGGTGTAATTTTTGGGAAGTAAGGATTCGAACTCACTTTGTCGCAAGGAATACTCAAACACTTTAGCAACTGCGGGATCATCAGCATTTTCATCTTGAACACATCCATGCAAAACAAAAAATAGCAAGCTCCCGATGAGGAGCTTGCTATTCAGTAAAGTTGAATTTTTAGTATTCAAACTAGAAAAAGAATTATTTAATGGTGTAAAGAACTTCTTTGTTCACGGTCACTTCGTGTTTAGCTCTCAAAGAATCTATCCATTCTTTTTCCAAATAGTTCTGATAGGCTGCAGTGATCAAACCCCGTGCCTCGTCAAAAGCTTTCGGCTCAGGTTCGCGTATCTCTTTAATGTGAACCACCTTGAGTTGCCCCTCATCATCTATGGGATCAGAAACACCAACTTCCCAAGTTATTTTTTCAAGAATCGGAAGTTGCTTTTGCTCTTTCAAACCGCTGCTTACTCGCACCTTCAAAGCGCTAGCCTCATTCAATGCATCGCGGATCTCATCTTGGTTCTTGCCCTTTTTCAGCATCTTCTTCACCTTACCTGCAGTCTCTTCATCTTCTACAGTGTAAATATCGTAGCCCGCTCTTTCTTCCCACATAAAGTCAGTTTGATGACTTTGATAGAATGTCTCCAAGCCAACAGTGTCTTCAACAGCTTTAGACCAAACCTTCTGATCGGTAAGATCGAAAAGTAAAATACCATCGCGGTACTCTTGCATTAGTGCTTTAAATTCAGGGTACTTTTCTTCCAGGATACCGTTTTCGAAAGCCATAATTTCAGAGTCAACCCAGTTGTCAAAACTTTCGTTTATCAATAACTCAATATCAATTGGCGTCCGAGTTGCACGCATTCTTGACAACAGATATGTAGTGAATTCAGCTTGTGAAAAAGTCAATCCAATCATTTCAAAAAGCACCTTATCCCCGTTTTGCAATTCTGCTGAAGGCTCCCAACGCGCACTGAAGTAGCTAGTGTCAACACCAGTGTAGAAAGGCTTCAGACGCTTGCGGTAGTCTGCGTACTTGTACTCTTTTTTGCGCTTATTGATAAAACTGTCTTTCGTAATATCAGATCGAGAATCGCGAGAAATCTTTGATCGAAGCTCCTTCTCATAATCATCAAATGATTTAACGGGAACTCTTTCTATCAATTTAATGATGTGCCATCCATATGGAGATTTAACGGGCTCAGATATTTCACCAGGCTCCGTTAAAGCAAATGAAGCCTCTTCAAACTCTTCGACCATCTTTCCTGCCCCAAATGCGGGTAACTCGCCCCCCTTGGCAGCAGAGGTTCTGTCATCGCTAAATTTACGAGCCAGTTCTCCAAAGTCTTCTCCTGCTTCCAACTTAGCGTATACCTCATCGGCTCTTTTTTTCAGGCTGGCTTTAACATCTTCAGGGTCGGAATCTTCTGATCTGATCATAATGTGAGCCACTCGTATTTCACCGCGAGCAGGTCTCTTGTCTTGCACCATAACCAAGTGGTATCCAAATCTCGTTCTGATAGGTCCTGATATTTCTCCTACCGGAGTATTGTAAACTGCTGTTTCAAATGGATACACCATCTGAAGAGAAGTAAAGTAACCTAAATCGCCCCCATTTGTCTTAGCGCTGGGGTCTTCGCTTTCAGTTTTAGCTAGAGAGCCGAATTTACTCGGATCAACATCCACTTTGGCCTTGATAGCCATAATCTTGTTGTAAGCCTCAAGAGTGTCTTTCGGAGAAGGGGAAGACGGCAGCTTTATCAAGATATGCGATGCACGCACATCTTCTTTCAGTCTGTCATAAGCCTCTCTTACCAAAGAATCCGTCACCGCTTTGTCCACCAAATAAGGTCTAGCCAGCTGGTCGCGGTATCCACTCAGTTCTCTTTCAAATCGAGCCAACGTGTCCATTCCCATTTCTTCAGCTTCCATCACCTTCAATTTAAAGTTGATGAATAGCTCAAGGTATTCGTCCAAATCCTCTTGTGTGATCGAACTGTCGCGGTTGTTTTTCTTGTAAATGGTTTCGAACTCAGACTTGGTGATCTTGCGGTCGTCAATGGTCATTAAGATGGCATCTCCATTGTCTTGCGCCATCACCTGAAGTGTGATGATAGAAAGCAGTAAAAGAATTCCTTTTTTCATGGTTGTAGTTTTCACTTGAGCAATTATAGTAAGATCATTATAAACTGTAGTTTGGAGCTTCACGCGTAATGGATACGTCATGTGGGTGGCTCTCTCGAATTCCTGAGTTGGTAATTCTGATAAATTTGGCTTCAGCCAACGCCGCAATATCAGCTGCTCCGCAATATCCCATTCCTGCACGAAGACCTCCTATCACTTGGTGCATTACTTCGGCTAGAGTTCCTTTGTAAGGAACACGGCCTGAAATTCCTTCGGGAACAAGTTTATTCAGGTCGTCCAGCGAATCTTGAAAATATCGATCGCTTGACCCTTGCTGCATGGCTTCTATAGAACCCATGCCTCTGTATGACTTGAATTTTCTACCTTCATAAATGATGGTCTCACCCGGAGACTCTTCCACACCAGCAAGCATTGAGCCAATCATTACAGACCCCGCTCCTGCAGCCATTGCCTTAACGACATCGCCTGTATAGCGAACGCCTCCGTCTGCTATAATCGGAATACCTCGGTCCTTCAGTGCCGATGCGGCATCAAGAACAGCTGTAAGCTGCGGCACACCAACTCCCGCTACTACCCGAGTCGTGCAAATTGACCCGGGACCAATCCCGACTTTCACCGCATCAGCTCCTGCATCAGCGAGGTGAATAGCACCTTCGGCAGTAGCCACATTTCCAACTACTACATCAATTTTGTCAAAATTGGACTTGATCTTTTCCAATACAGCCACCACTCCTTTGGTATGGCCGTGAGCGGTGTCTATTATAACTGCATCAACTCCTGATTTTACGAGCGCTGCAGTTCTCTCCACAGCATCGGCAGTAACACCTATAGCGGCTGCCACTCTCAATCGACCAAACTCATCTTTACAGCTGTTTGGGTGTTTTTTCAATTTTATAATATCGCGGTAAGTGATCAAGCCGACAAGCTTGTTGCTATCACCCACTACCGGCAATTTCTCGATTTTATATTCCTGAAGAATGATCTCAGCCTCCTTAAGGGTAATTCCTTTTTTGGCTGTAATCAACTTCTCTTTGGTCATAACTTCGCTTACCGGCTTAGTCATTTCCTTTTGAAAACGAAGGTCTCTGTTGGTAACGATTCCTACCAAAATATTCTCAGCATCGACTACGGGAATCCCTCCGATCTTATTCTCAGACATAACCTGAAGGGCATCACCAACTTTGGCTGTCTCGATCATAGTGATCGGATCTTGGATCATTCCGCTCTCAGAACGCTTCACTTTGCGCACCTCACGGGCCTGAGCCTCTATGCTCATGTTTTTGTGAATGACTCCAATCCCTCCCTGCTGGGCCATGGCTATGGCCATTTCAGATCCGGTTACGGTATCCATCGCCGCCGAAACAATCGGTGTATTGAGCATGATGTTTCGAGAAAATCGCGAACGGATATCAACTTGACGTGGTAAGATGTCAGAATAAGCCGGCACTAAGAGGACATCGTCGTAAGTCAATCCCTCTCCCAAAATCTTGGATTCGTTAAGTGACATGAATCTGAGTTTGAATTTGAAATAAATTCGGGCAAAAGTAAGAATAATTGACCTCAATTGCTCAGAGGTTTTAATGTGGGAAATTCAAAGGGCTATCCACGCTCTATCTGACGTGTCCGATATGGGCTGTTTTGTCCCGAAATGGCCACTACTGTCTCGTTTTGAACTAAGTGTCCGTTAAAATGGAACTGAACCTTAGTTGCATAGGGATAGCATAGGGACTGAATAGGAGTTAGTATACTTGAGCACAGTAGATGAACTTGAAAAAAAAGAAGACTTGAGGTTGAGTTAACACGCAACAGCGCGTCAGTTTTGCTTTGATGGTTCACTCCGCATTCCGCACCATATACATCACTCCCTCTTCCACAAAGGGCTTCCCGCCGCCATCTCTAAAGCTGATAATGTAGCGGTAGTAATCTTCGGGCACAACGCTGCCTGAATAGGTGCCGTCCCAACCCGTCTCGATATCCGATGTCTCGAAAAGGAGTTCGCCCCACTTATTGTAAATCTCCATGCGGTAAGTCTCAAAGTCAATGAAACCAAGAACAGGCTTAAACTGATCGTTGAAACCTTCGTAAACCATAGCCGAAGGAACCCAAACCAACGGCTCTTGAGTCACACAGGAAAGATTAGAGAACGATACTGCTCCGGGGCCGTATTGATTGGTGCTTTCTACCGCTTGAATGCGGTAGCAAAACCTGCCTTGGTTGGTCAGGAATTGCTCGACATCTTCAGACCATTCGGTGGTATTGGGATCGGTCACATCATAGAACGCGGGCTCCTCATCTCCCAATCCGCGGAGGATTTGGTATTCAACGACCGCTCCGTCCCAAACTCCGTACTTGGTCCAATTGAGCCTGTTCACCAAATTGCTTTTATTCGTTCTGGTTTCTAAGACGATGTTTGAACCTTCGTTCGAATCGCCGATCACCTCACCGCATCCGTCAATGGCTTTCCAGTAATACGTGTAGACGAGTTCATTTGCGCGGACATCAGAGTCGATATAAGTGATGGTATCCTCTCCAGGTATGGCAGCAAAGAGCCCGACAAAATTGTAATTACCCTCCTCCTCCTTTTTGAACAACTCATAGGTTGTACCCACCCCTGTGGTATCCTGATAAAGATTTACCTCCACTTGTCCTTCTAAATTGGTGGAAACCGAGCTCAGATAATGAAAGTCAATTATGGGAGGATACTCAGTGAATACAAGAACCCCATTAGACGTTGACGGCTGTTGGAGGCCACTTGAGATAGCCTTGATGTAAAATCGATACTCTAAATTTGGATCGACGTCGACATTGGATATAAAGCCATCGGGTCCCGCGGTGGCTAGAAGGATATCCGTTCCGTCAGCCAGAATCGCGCGTATCTCATACCCTGACAAATCATCTCCCCAACCTTCGTAGGGCGTCCAGTCGATGGTTGCGAAATTACTACAGTCCAAGAAGGTCACATTCACTTCCATGGTGGTATGGGGTTGATCAAAACTGTTTTCGTTTCCACAAGTATCCAAAGCCAATACCACCCAGGTGACAGGGTCGCTGGATGCAGAAAGATTCAAGGTATAGCTTTGATTGTCTCCCGGTATTGAATCAATTTCGGTGAATATATTGTTGGGGATATCAGCATCTTGAATGATGTAGCCAGCGATGTCGGGCGCAGAAGAAGGAGGCCAATAAATAGTTACTTCTCCTGTAACGGGATCTACACTTATGGTTTCAACAACCGGTGCAGGAGGCCCCACATCGTCTTCGAATTCGCTCGATACTTCTTGGGAAGACATAGAGCAAGCACCTTGCTGGTACCTCACCCGATAAGTGAATTCTGTCAATTCACATACGCTGTAGAGCGTATCGCGATAAAGGTCAGACGAGGGCGGAAGAGTAGCTATTGCTATAAAAGAAGCTCCCGCTTCGCTTCTTTCAATGATAAACTCACCCCCTAGAGGCATAGGGTCAAATGGAAAATTCCACTCGAGCTGTGCTACGGATGATGCGCCGGTAGGAATCAATTCTAAGAAGATCGTACTAATGGTATCTGCCGGAATACTGCCAGGCAAATCCCGATCTATCACATAGTATCGAATGCTATTCAAGTTGGCTCCCGCACCAACATCGTTGAAAGTCAAATCGGGAAATCCTACTGTTGGAGCCAAAGGCCCTGTAAAACCTACACCCTGATCTCTGTATATCTCATATACCGTGCCTGGTGCGGCATCACTATATACCCACGAAAGCTGAACTCCTCCCGCTCCGTTCACATCGGCGCACAAGGAGGTCGGTTGGCTTTGCGCCAATGATAAAAGCGGCAACCAACAAGTCAATAAAATCAAGTATGTCAGGAGTCCCAACCTCATCCGGCAAAGATACATCGTTTAAGCAACGTCATAAACCTTTCATTATTTTGACGTTGCAACCAATTAATCGTTGTCGGAAAAGCCTTCACCGACAATAGCAATGGTGAATTTTTCCGGATCAAAATACTTTTGAGCAACCATTAGAATATCAGCAGGTGATATCGCGTAGATCTTCTTTAAAAATTGCTCATAATATGACTGTGACAATCCATGCATGAGCATGGTGTTCAACAAAGACGCTTGACTAAAGGTTCCGTCAAAACTCCTCAACAAACCTCCTGCAGTATAATTCTTTACCAATTCGAGCTCTTCAACGGGCACAGACTCGTTGCGCAATCGATTCACCTCATAATGAATCTCTTTTAGCGTAGCATCGGTGTGTTTTGCTCCCACTTGAGTGGAAATGACGACGTAAGCCAAATCCTTCAATTGGTTGATGCTCGACCCGATTCCGTAAGTGTATCCTTTGTCTTCTCGAATATTTTGCATGAGTCGAGAACCGAAGTAGCCACCCAGAATAGTATTGGCGATGTAGAAAGCGGGATAATCCTCGTTATGTCTGGCAATAGCCGGAAAGCCAACACGAATGGCACTTTGCAATGCGCCATCTTTTCGAACGAATTTCACTTCCTGCTTAGGACTGAAGTTACCAACGGCCTTGCTAAAGACATTACCCTCGCCAGCTTTAAGGGCCTGCTTGAGTAGAGCAATCGCTTTATTTACATCACCACCGCTGATGAAAATTCGGGCATCTTTCAATCGATAATTCTCATTGTGGAAAGCCTCCAGATCAGTCTGATCAATTTTATCAAAATCTTCGGGAGCAAATCGTTCTGCGTATTTTGAATCACCAAAAAACAGCTCGCTAAAAACCAGCCGACAGATGATCTCCACCTTTTCCAGATTGACTTTGAGGCTAGCTTTTGTTCTTCGTTTATAGCTTTCAAATTCCTTTTCAGGAAAAGCAGGTTTCTGAATAATAGCGACAAAGATGGGTATGAGTTCTTCCAGATTCGACTTGAGACAAACCAGTGTGACAGAAGCTAAGTCCTTCCCAACTCCCGTTTGAATTTTGGCTCCATAGTAGTCTTTTAATTCGCTGATTTGATTGGCTGAATACTCACCCGCTCCTTCGGTCAACATGGAAGAAGTAGCTGTGGCCAGAAGTGGTTTCAGCTCCTCTCCTGAACCTGCTGGAAAAACAACTTCTATCTTGTTCAGCTCCTCCGCTTCATCTTCCACCACGAAAACAGGAGTCCCGTTTATCTGATCTCGTGGCTCAAGAGATGGAACCGAAAGTTCCTTCACTTTCTCAATAGCGGGTGCAGTCGTCCTATCCATTTCTCTTTTCATACCTCAATTCGTTTACACCTCTTTCTATTAGTTTCTTAGCCATGGCCTGCACGTCTTCAGCTGATACTTTCATGTAGTTATCCTGAAAACTGTTTATCGCCGAAGCATCTCCCAACATTTCATAGTAGCTCAAATTCATCGCTTTCGAGAGGGCACCGGTTTCTGAGAGGGCTTTTTGAGCCAGCACCTTGTTTTTGACCTTGGTGAGCTCTCGTTCAGAAGGCGGATCTTTAGCCAACTGTGCCAGCTGATCAAGGACGGCTTCTCTTGCTTCATTATGGTCAACTCCCTCGCTGAGCATTCCCGAAACCACCAGAAGACCTTGATCGATACTTCCCGTTATATAAGCTGAAACCTGCGTAAAAATCTCCTTTTCCACAATCAGCTTTCGATACAAACGGGATGACTTTCCATTTCCCAAAACATCACTCAAGAGATCGAATTTGTAGTAATCCATCTCTCTTCGATTACTCATAAGCCAAGCCATATAAATGGCTCCCTGAGGCACATCCCTGATCAGTACTTCGCATTCATCCTCCGCTTTTATTGCCTCCGTCGGGTAGCTACCATTCACACTATTCCCGGAAGGAATGTCCCCATACCAATGGTTGACCCTATCGAGGATGAGTTCTGAATCCACATTACCAGCGATTGTCAGAATGGCATTTGATGGAGAGTAATACCGATTATAGAAACTCTTCACATCATCCATAGTGGCCTCTTCGATGTGAGCTATACTTTTACCGATTGTAGCCCACTGATAGGGATGAACTTTGTAAGCCATTGGCCGCAGCGTCAACCACAACTCGCCGTAAGGTTGATTAAGGTAGCGCTGCGTGAATTCTTCGATCACCACTTTTCTTTGTACTTCCAAGCCTTCGGGCGAAAAGCCCAACTCCAGCATTCGGTCTGACTCCAGCCAAAGTGCCGTATCCAAGTTTTCCTTTGGGAGAGTCACGTAATAGTTGGTAAAGTCATTGTTGGTGAAAGCATTGTTTTGCCCTCCGGCCCGTTGCAGTGGTGTATCAAAATCAGCCACATTCTTGCTTCCGCTGAACATTAAGTGTTCGAATAGGTGGGCGAATCCCGTTTTGTCCGGATTTTCATCACGAGCTCCCACCTTGTATAGGGTATTAACCGAAACAATCGGCGTATTCCGGTCTTTATGTACAATTAAGGTCAAGCCATTTTCCAAGACAAACCTTTCATATTCTATCATAAGCTCACTGATCTTGAGTACATCAATTCTCTCGTTTCTTCGTATTCTGAAATGATCTCTTCCAGTATTTTGGCTACCGGCTTAACTTCGTGAATTCCCGCGGAAACCTGCCCGATTTCCAATTCTCCATTTACCAAATCTCCTTCAAACATTCCTCTTTTGGCTCTTCCACGACCTAAAAGCGTTCTCAGCTCTTCGGTAGCAGCTCCTCGCTCATAGGCCTCAGAAATAGCCGTATAAAAACCATTTCTAATCAACCTGACAGGCGCTAGTTCTTTAAGCGTAAGAACAGTATCACCCTCCTTAGCATCAATTACTTGTTGCTTAAATAACTCATGTGCAGAACTTTCACTAGAGGCGACAAACCTACTACCGATCTGAACGCCATCGGCGCCCAGAGCTAGAGCTGCAAACATGGATTTGCCGGAAGATATTCCACCTGCGGCTGCGACTGGAATGTTTACAGCCTCGCAAACTTGGGGCACCAAACAGAGCGTGGTAGTCTCCTCGCGACCATTGTGGCCTCCCGCTTCAAACCCTTCGGCAATGACTGCATCAACTCCTGCATCTTGGGCCTTCACAGCAAACTTTGAACTGCTCACAACATGTAGCACGGTTATTCCTTCCTTTTTTAATATTTCGGTGTACTTCCCGGGGTTTCCCGCCGAAGTAATAACGGTTTTCACCCCGTTGGAAAGAATCACTTCAAAATGCTTTTCAATATCAGGATAAAGCAATGGCACATTTACGGCAAAGGGATTTTGAGTGGCAGCTTTGCATTTCTTGATGTGCTGATCCAGGACATCAGGATACATAGAACCCGAACCAAGGACTCCAAGCATTCCGGCATTGGCAGAAGCCGATGCCAATTCCCACCCACTGCACCAAACCATTCCCGCTTGAATTATCGGGTATTTGATCTTCAGTAATTGTGAAATTTTCATAGGTAAAACGTGGTTCTGCGAAGAACGTAAAAATTCGAAGAGAAGAACCCTCTACGAGGCTCTCTTAAAAGGAAATTGAAAACTATTTTCTATTGCATCCATTCTTCTATCTTTGCGCTTATGCTCAGCCCCCGCATATTATGTTTTGTAATCCTTTTGGGAATAGCTGCACCTGCGTCGGCCCAATACCAGTGGGACTTTGGTGTGGGTGTCGGTTTTTCCAATTACCTCGGCGAGATAGGTGGAGAGGAGGAGACACGGAGAGATTTCATTTTTGACATGAAATTGAACCGCACCCAATATGTTTTCGGAGGTTTTGCTCGATACAAGTTTTCGCCTACATTTTCATTCAATTTAGGAGCCAACTACGGACGTATCCGAGCGAATGACTACAACTCCAAAAACCCTGCACGAGTAGCGAGAAACCTAAGCTTCAGAAACAACATCTTTGAAGTAAGCGGTCGAGCGGAGATCACCTTGTTTTACGACAACGATGTGAGCGGAAAAGGTTATTACAATCCCGATTTTAAAATTTATGCTTTTCTAGGGGCGGGTGTCATGCACCACAATCCAAAGGTGGTATACTACGGTGATTTGGAAGAATTCAATGGAGAGCTTGTTGAATTACAACCGCTTCAAACCGAAGGAGAGGACTATAGCCGGTGGCAGTTCACCCTTCCTGCAGGTTTGGGGCTATATTTTACTCATAATAAGGTGCATCGTTTCGGCTGGGAAATTGGCTACCGTACTACCTTCACAGACTACATAGACGACACGAGTACCGAGTATGCGAGCTTTGATGACCAAAATAGTCTCGCTGCCCAATTGTCCAATCGCACTACTCCTGAAGCTTTAGCTACTGCAGCTGAGTATGCTGAAGAATTTGGACTAGATGTTCCGAATGCGGAAAGTTTTGCCCCCGGAGAGAAGCGAGGTGACCCAACCAACAATGATGGGTATCTCTTCACTCAATTCACTTACTCTTATGTTCTCAAGGGAAGGAGTAGTTTCTACAAAAAGCGGTACAACTGGATCAAGCGCAAGTCGAGAAAACGACGTAAGTCCAGAGCTAAGTTTTAGTAATCAGGAATTGACTGATTTTTCTGAAAGGCTTTTTGATAAAGGTGAACGTCTCAGGTTTCACCCCGTTTAAATCCCAGGCAAGTCTATCTTCCTTATTGGCTCTAATTCTGTTTTGCAAACTGAGATTACTCTGCCCACCTCTTTTCATTTTCACCATAACTTCGGGCATGTAAGTAGTAGAAATCTTTTCCTTGTACAGCACTCTAACCATAAATTCGTAATCGGCACTTGTGGTGAGGTCTGTGTTGAAAAGTCCATATTTATCATAGACTTCTTTCTTGACGAAAAAAGTGGGATGTGGAACCATCCAACCCTTCAAGAAGAAAGAGCGAACAAACTTCCCTGCCTTCCATCGACGAACCACATTTCCAGCTCTGATGCGATCTACATAGTGTAAATCACCATAAAGAGAATCCGTTTTTGACGCTTTAAGCTGAGAAACTACTTTTTCGATAATCGTATCGGAAGCGTAAGTATCGTCTGCATTTAAGATCGCAATGACATCGCCTGTTGCCATTTTGATGCCTTTATTCATGGCAAAATAAATACCCTCGTCAGGTTCAGATACGACTTGATCAATTTTATCGCGGTATTTGTCAATAATCTCGAGTGAGCCATCATTGGATGCTCCGTCAATCACAATGTATTCCAGATCACTGTATGTCTGACCAATCACTGAAAGTATAGTATCTTCCAGTGTATCAACGGCATTGTACGATATGGTAATTACACTAACCTTCAAGGATTTCTCTTGATTTAATTTCCTTCGCAGGATTGCCTGAATATACGGAATAAGAATTGAGATTCGATGTAGCAATGCTACCAACTGATAGGACAGAGTGTGAATAACATGTAATTCCGGGGCAAACCACACTTTTTGCTCCTATCCAAACTCCTTTTTCCAAGATGATTGGCTTTGCCATCAAATCAAAACGTGACTTTTTATAATCGTGATTTCCCGTCAACAGCATAGCGCCTTGAGATATACAAGCGTTGGAGCCTATCGAAACACTGACCAAATTATCTATCCAAACCATCTCACCGATCCATGAATGATCCCCTATAGCTAGGAACCATGGGTACTTTATAGCTACTGAAGGCTTTAGGACAACCCCTTGACCAATTCTCGCTCCAAAGAGTCGCAAAAGTACTACCTTAAATCCTGAAGGCCATGGAAAAGCTGTTCTAAAAAAAAATAAAGAGACGAGATACCACAAAACTCGCTTGACCGCAGAACCCGGTCGATATTCTTTGTTGGTGAAAGAGCTAAGATCTGTTTCGATCATGGAATAAATTCTGGTAAGCCATATGCAATTTATCAAGATTTATTAATGCTGCGGCATTGACCTCAATATTTTTATACTGCAACTTGTATTCCTCATCGGCCATCTTTCCAAGCTTATTCAGAAGAACTGTAAACTCCTCCCTGACAAGGGTCAGATCATAACCCATTTGATTTTCAACCAATTCGCGCCAGGGAGTTTGGTCAGAAATAACGACTGGAACGCCTGTCAACAAAGCTTCTACTATGGCGTGGCCGTAGTTCTCACCAGCAGTAGGAAGAAAGAAAAAATCAGCTTTTGCAGCAACGCCGGGAATATCCTTACCCGGCATTGCACCCAGGAATCTCACTTCCACATTATCGGGCAAAGTTTCTATGATCTTTTTACACCGATTCAAATAACTCTGATCATAAACAGATCCGATCATTTGGAAACTCACGGATATTTCGCTGTCAACGTGCTTTAAGCACTCCAGTGCAAAATGGATGTTCTTTTCAGGAGCGATACGAGCAACGGTGTAAAGGCTAAGTCTATTTTTCTCCTTGGTATGAGATGATCCGGGACTGTCAAGGCTTTGGTTCCCCGGAATATTTGCAACAATTTCAATAGGAACTTTCCCAAACCACGTTGAGATCTGCTCGGACTCAACAGAATTGGTCGCATGGAATTTCACCCCGGAAAAAAGTCCAAATAACTTCGATAGTCTCAGAAAGGTTTTTTTCTTAAATGACTTGATTCCCATAGCAGCAGGGGCCAACATTCCTCTGGGCGCTATCACTACTTTAGTGGACTGATTTCGCAGGGCGATAAGCGGAAAGATGGTGAATGCTTTGCTGAACATACCGTTCAAAAAAGCCATTTGAGCCTTCACTTCTCTAATAATCTTTTTGATATTACTTAGGTCCTGCTTATCGGGGGATAAGTACATCACTTGGGCTTTTCCCACTTGGACCCATTCATTCAGCTTTACACCGCTGTACGACTCATTTTCCAAGTAGTCTCTATCGCTGCACACAACTTTAAAGTCGAATTCATCACCCAGTAGTTCGACGATGTTAGCACAAGAGGTAATCGGCCCACCTGCCTTGTATCCAGGCAGGTACCAATCGCTAAAAATGAGAATGGTTCGATTATCAGATTTCATTTTCGTCGAGCCAAGCTTCAAGAATGCAAAGATGCCATATTCGTGACCACGAAATCTTGGAGTCGCCTTTCAAAAAGCCATTCCATCGCTTGTCAATCGCTTTAGAGTTGAATGCATCGCGGGCACCCAGTTTTTGTAAAGCCTCTCCACAAAACTCTTTGAGCTCATTTCGCATCCAAACTTCCCAAGGAAAAGTAAAGCCCATTTTTGGTCGATTGACAATGGAATCAGGCAAATCATCGCCCATCGCATCTACTAAGAGCTTCTTTGGCGAGTAAGGAAACTTGTGCCTGTCACCGATGCCCATCACCATTGATACCAACTCGTGGTCCAAAAAAGGAACTCTGACCTCTAAAGCGTGAGCCATCGACATTTGATCGGTATCCCTGAGAAGAATATTCTCGAGGTAGGTGGTCAATTCGGCATAAGATACGTGGCTCAGAATGGGAAGGGAAAATCCGGGGTTTCCGTACCCTACTCCTCGCTTCACGAGATTGTAAACGGATGATTCGCCTTGCGAAGCTATCGCCAGCATATCAGCATTTTGCCCTATGGTAGCCACCTCCCGACTAAAAGGGTAGATGTATTCCAAGTCGAATCTATCTTGATTGAGTACACTACGGGTTTTAGACGAAGCCACACCGGGATTTCTCATCTCCAGGAGACTTCCCGCAAGGTCTCTGGCGAACTTGGGAAAGCTCAGAAGCCATTTTTTGTTCTGTAAACTGCGAAACTGCTTAAAGATCGGGTATCCCGCAAAAAGTTCATCACCACCCAGGCCAGAGAGCGCCACGGTGATACCTTGGCTTTTTGCGGCACCCGATACAACGTAAGCGTTGATCCCATCACCTGAAGGATGGTCCATCGCCGACAGAGCTGCGGGAAGCTGGTTGATCAACTCATTTGGAGCCAGCTGAATTCGATGGTGCTCAGTTCCAAATTTTCGAGCTACTTCTTCGGCATATTTGGCTTCGCTAAATTCTTGTTCTTGAAAATCGATATTAAATGTCTTGATCGGGCTGATGGAGTGCTTTGCTGCAAGAGCCACAACTGCGCTCGAATCTATACCACCTGAAAGGAAAACTCCAAGCGGCACATCAGCAATTAGCCGTCGTTTTACGCTGGCATCCAGCGAGGCTCTGACCGCAGCATAGGTATCCTCGTAGCTCATGCCTCTCATGTCGGTGCGAGCAGATTCTGCCAACTTCCAGTAGTACTTTATTTCCTGCTCGTTGTCTGTAATCTTCATGTAGCTGCCGGCAGGCAATGAAAACACACCTTCCAAAATTGTAGCAGGACCGTGTACCGTCTGGTATCTGAGGTATTCGGCAAGAGCTGCAGAATTCAAGTTGGGCTTGGAGTTCAGCCCCGATATCAATGATCGAACTTCACTTGAGAATAAGATTTCATTGTCTTTTCTCAAATAGTAAAGCGGCTTGATCCCCATTCGGTCTCTGCAGAGAAAAAGTTCTTCCTCCTGATTGTCCCAAAGAGCAAAGGCGAACATTCCATTGCATTCGTTGACAAACGAAATTCCCCATTTGGCTAAGCCTGCGAGGAGAACTTCCGTATCGCCGTCAGTCTGAAATGAATATCCCGAGAGTTGTTTCTTCAGTTCACGGAAATTGTAAATCTCTCCATTGAATACAATCGTATAGCGTCCGGAAGCGTCGGTCATAGGCTGATTGGCCCCGTCACTCAGATCGATGATAGACAATCTCCGATGAGCCAGAGCTATTCCGTCACTTACGTGGAATCCTTCCGCATTTGGCCCACGGTGCTTGAGTTTATCAGCCATCTTGCGAATACGCAATTGGGCCGAATCGGAATTAGTGTGTCCGTATATCCCCGCGATTCCGCACATTAATGCGCTGCAAATTGATCAGAGTGAAGAACGTGCTTGATTCCCTCTTCCAACGGCATGAGGTCTCTCCCGAGTATTTTCAACATTTTCGAATTATCGGGCATTCTTCTGGTCATATCACCTTCAGCAAGGGGCGGAAGATGAATGATCTTAGATTTTGAATTTGTTGCTTTAATAATAGTTTGAGCTAATTCTAAAATTGTCACCTCTATGTTTGAACCGATGTTAATCACATCGTTGACCACCTCATCGTTATAAAATGCCTTAACACATGCTTCGGTATTATCCGATATAAAACAGAAGGTTCTGGTCTGCAATCCATCACCATATACGGGAATATCTCTGTTTTCAAGAGCGGCATTGATAAATTTCGAAACCACGAAGTCCTTGCTTTGCTTGGGGCCGTAGGTATTGAAAAACCTAAATATGGTATATTCCAAGCCAAACTCTTGCTCATAAGAGCGCAAGAAGGCCTCGCCGATATTCTTCACAATAGCATATGGTAGACGTGAGTTTAAAGGCGTTGTTTGTTCGTTTTGGGGAATCTCTACGGGTTCGCCATAAACTTCCGAGCTGCTGGAGTAAAGAACCCGCTTCACGCCAGTGTTCTTACTCAAGTTGAGTACATTCTTGATTCCTGCAATATCGTCAAGCACCTTCACAGGGTTTTTTAGTGTCCGCTTCACTCCTACGAGCGCTGCATAGTGAAACACATAATCAAACTGATAGGCATAGAAAACGGACGAAATATCTTCGTATAGATTGACATCACACTTGATGAAATGAATGTTATCGTGAACTCCCTTTGGAACATTTCCAAGGCTTCCCGTTCTCAAATTATCGACAATCACGATGGAGTTCTTGTGATCTTCTGATAAGCGTAAGGCTAAATCGCTGGCGACAAAACCTGCCGCTCCCGTTACCAATATTCTTTTCATTTCTTTCTATTTGCTAATACTTCCACTGTCTTGAGCCATCTCGACACGGTCATATTTTGTCCCAGTTCCTTACTCTCCATGGCCATATGGCGCAGAGTCGAATCGGGCAGTTTTACCATATTTGAAAGTACGCGTTCCAAATCCTTTTTATTCTTTGCCTTGAAGGCAAAACCATTTTGACCTTCATTTAAAAATGCCGTAGCCGAATTTACTTTATCTGAGAGAATCAGGGGAAAGCCCGCTGCGGCAAATTCTTGAACCACGACACCCCAAGGTTCTTTGTGGCTTGGCAGAACGAAGATACCTCCTTTGGACATAAATTCTTTCATTTCTGCGGGCTGCAGAAATCCGTGATGGAAAATGGATGGATGATTTACACGCTCATCCCACAATTCTCCGGTTCCTACACAATGCAGCTCCCACCCCTTTGGACTCAACTCGATAAAGGCATTCCACAAATCAAAGATTCCCTTAAACTCAAGGTATCGCCCGACATAAACAATCCTTTTTGGAAAGTCGGCTTTTTCATTCGCAGTTTTTATCGAAGCAAATGCGGCTTCATCAGCAGTGTAGAAGCCTGTGAAGATTTCGTTTCTCTTGAAGCCCATTTTCTCGGCGTATACTTTTTGTGGTTCGCCGGAAACGAAGGCATAGTCAAAGAGCCGTTTATACTTCGACTTTGCTCTGAGTGATGAGGCTCTGTCTTTTAAAGAGCCCACAAACGCATTGTCAGAAATCAAAACCCTATTGACATCGTAAGGTATTGCCTGCATAGTTGCTATATAGCCTTCATCAATCCAACCGCTACAGAAGATAGCTTGTGCATCAATACCTCTTGCGAATGAGATGAGCCCATCATCGTCAAAATCGTTACGATCGTAGTAGGTCGCTTTGGAAGATTCGTTGAACTCAAAGGGTGCCTCGGGATTGACCGGATAGGCAAGGACGTGTACCTCTACTCCTGAAGCAGCCAAGCGCTCAAAGCAATTCCGAATGTAATCGGCCAACTCGGTATAAAGAAAGATCACTTTCATGCCAATACGGTCGTTTGGAGAGTTTCTTCTTCAGCAGCTTCGGCCGTGAAGATATCGTCTGTTAAAACGGTCAAGCCTATAAAGAATAAGATCGAAAAGGGGTTGAGCGAGGCAGCAAGCCATGACTCAGGTAAAATGCTAAACATCACGAGCCAAAGAAAGGGAAAAGCCAAACGAGAACGAGAGGCTCCTTTGATTACATTTAAAAAGATGGCTCTTAAAAAAAGAAGCAATCCGACTATTCCCGTATTCAGCCAAATTTGAAGGTAGGTATTGTGCACACCTCCTTGGTGGCCGAGATCATTGAGAGCCTCTTGGTTCTTTGCCATTATCCATTCGTCAAAAGCAAACCCCCTACCAAACCAAAAACTGTCTTGAATAGTCTGCCAAGCAAGGTTCCAGGCGATCTGTCTTCCTGAACCACCTTCTAATGTGTCGACTCTGAAAAACTCAGAAAGCCCAAAACTCGTGATTATCACAACGATATTTGAAGCGACCAACTCAGAAATGATGGCGGTACCCAAGAAGGCTAAGAAACCAATCATGGGTGAAACCCGATAAAGCCTGGTGAAAACAAAGAAGATCACTACTGCGATGATCGAGGTTCGCGAACCCGCCAAAACCAAAGAAATCAGGGCGGGAATGACCAGCCACCTCAAATCATTCTTCGAAAATAAATTGGGGAAAACATCTCTTTTCAGATAAACCAAGGCTATGACCAGCGATGCGAATATTCCCATCCCGTTTGGATTTCCAAATACACCGCGATATCTGCCACCACGAGCATAGGTATAACCGGGATCGACAATTTCCAAGACGAAACCCATCAAGATCATGAAGCCCGCAAAAAATATGATGTTCCTAATGGCATCGGTACCATGATCATCGTATGCCTTGATTAAAAACTGGGGAACGATAAAAATCAACAGTATGTAAGACAGCGTCTTCTGCACTGCCAAAGTAGGAATGGGAGACTGGACTAATCCTATCAAGCCTGCTAAAATGAAAGGAATAAAGTAGTAGTAAATTCGGTTGATCTTCGGGAATCGATTGCGTTCAATAACGGCAATAGCACCTAGTGCCAGGATATAGATATTTTTAAATGTCTTGGCAAAATCGGTAGTACTATTGATCGTATCACTAAGGATGAGGACGAAAAGAAAGCCCATCAATAGCTCGAGAAACATAAGCTTTCGCCAAAGCAAAATGATACTGACACTCGCCACGACATAAAACGCGGGAGCATTGATTCGTCCGATTACGAACCAAGCCAGAAAGAGGAGTATGGCACCCTTATTTTCAGAGAGAAATCGGAGCATGAATCAGTTAACTCAGCGTAAAGGTAATCTTCTCAATGGCGTTGAGATTCTTTTGGGCGATAGCCGACCAGAGATAATTTTCTGAAATGATGTTCAAGCTTTTTTCTCGGAGTTTCATTAAGTCAGCAGAATCCATCTCGGCCAATTCGGTGAGCACTCCCGACAGTGCAGCTCTTTGATGAGAAGGTATCAAACGACCATTGCTGTCTGAAACCATCATGGGCACTGCCCCGACGGATGTAGCCAGAATCGCCAGCCCTCTCGACATAGCTTCCAAAATGACATTAGGCATTCCTTCGGAATGACTCGGAACGACTAATACCTGGCAAGTATCAATGGTGTCCCGCAGCATATTCGAATCTGTCACTTCACCGTGATAGACACAATTTGGTGATTTGATTTGCTTGAGCTTTGGAATCGGTCCGACAAAATGAAACTCTATCGGCAGGGTGCTTATGAGGCCACTCAATGCTTTCAAATCGTCCAAGCCTTTTCTCTTCTCGTTTCTTCCAATGAAGAGAAATCGACGTGTACCTTGTTCTTTTTTGGGTTCCGTAACCAGCCAGCTATCGTCAATTCCCGATCCGATCGAAACGATCTTATCAGGGTCAACTCCGATTTTCTCAATCACACCATTGATCTCGCCTCCATAAGAAAATACAGCATCAGCATTGCGATTGATAAAAACCACCGGTGGCCGCAACATAAACTGCTCAATCTTTCCCTTGATGTTCTTGTTTTTCTGGAACATCTCATAGCCGTGAAACTTCACTCCTACGGGCGCCATGTGTTTCCCCTTCTTTTTTTGCTCAAGCAGACACCACGAGGTAAATCCCTTGCAATAGATGAAGTCAAACTTTCCCCACTTATCCTTCAAAAGCTCGTAGATATTACAAGAGTATTGGTACGATTCCCTGAGGTAATGGCCAGGCACATTTTTCATTTGGGGAAAACGCAGAGTGTGGATTTCCAATGCTTCGGAACTGGATTCCATTAACTCATAGATTTTTTCCTTTTTTGGAAAACTATCATTGCCACAAACGCAATGCACGAGAGTGATTTTCACCCCTTTTCGCAAAAGATTTTTCACCAAGTGAAAAGAATGGCGCTGCATTCCTCCAGTGACAAAGGGTGTTATTCCATCCGTGATTACCGCTATGTGCATGCCTTCAATACTTTTTTTGCAGCCGTGTCCCAAGTGTACTCGAGCAAGACTTTTTCATGCCATGCGATGGCAATTTTCTCTCTTAGTTCCGAGTTCTTCACCAGTTTGTCGATGGCGTCTTTTAGCGCTTCAGCATTCGGTTCCACCAAAAGGCCATTTTCTCCGTCAGACATTACATCTCTGAGTGGACCCAAATCGGGCGCAATTACCGGTTTTTTCATCAAACCATACTCAAATATTTTAACCGGCGAGCCATACCAGTTGCTATCGGGCATGCAGCAAATATCCATTGTTTCAATCAAAGGGTAAACCTCACGATGGGGCACACTTCCTGTAAAAATACACCGATCCAATATCCCAAGACTTCTGGCATTCGCCTTTAGTTCTGGTAGAGCCTCGCCATCTCCAACGATAAGGAGACGAGCATCCACACTTGAATCTATTTGAGAAAAAGCGTCAATCAGCAAATCAACCCCATGGTAAGGAAAAATGGAACCTACGAACCCTATGGTGGTTTTTCCTGAAAGCTGATATGACTCGCGAACTGCTACTACATCGCTTGACGAATGTGTAGTCTCGGAAGGGTTTACACAATTCGGAATAACGACAATCTTTGAATCGATATCTGTCAGTTTCTTCTGAAGGTGCTCTTTCAAGTCGCTGCTTACGACTGTCACCAAATCAGACTTTGCCAGAATCTGTCTCTCGTGATCTTTGGCCTGATTGAGGAAAAATGATTTCCCCGAAAAATAGACTCGCTCTTCGGGATAGGGAGCATTAATTTCTGCAACGTGCTTTATACCCACATTCTCAGCGGTTTTTACTCCTGAATTTTGAAGGTACGCGACGCGCTCATAGATTAAGTCAGGTTCAAATTCTTTGATCAATGATCTTAGAGAAGGCTCCAAACTCTTGTCGAAGCGAATCAACTGAAAGTCTTTTAGGGTTTCCCAAAGAATGGATGGGATGAATTTTTTAAACCGAGCAAATTTTGATGGACGAGCATCACCGTACCCGTCACCCCCAAAATCTCCCGCTATGAAAGTTTTGACCTCTACATCCATCTTTCTCCATGCGGCAATCATCTCACGCATATGCGTGCCATACCCCGTCGGGGCATTCAGCTTCAGCTGAGGATGTGGTGAATAGTAGAGAATCTTCATTTATTGACCGATTTCCAAAAATTGCACAAGCCGCTCCATCACGCGCTCGGTGGCCTTTCCGTCCCAAAGATGGGGAATCTCTCCATTTTTATAGTTGCCACTTAAAACAGCCTCGACAGATGTCATGATCCTTGCCGTCTCGAAGGGCAACAAAGTATTTGTTCCGACAGTCAAAGTACTCGGCCTTTCCGTATTCGGGCGCAAAGTGAGACAGGGCTTTCGCAAGAAGGTGGTCTCCTCTTGGATTCCGCCTGAATCAGTCAGTACCAATCGGCAGTCGGCTACCAACTTTTGAAAATCGAAATAACTAAGCGGAGGCAAAATAGTCAAGCCATCAATGGCCGCAAAATCATCGGCGATTCCGAACTCTTCCATTCGCTTGGTAGTGCGCGGATGAGCTGTGAAGACGATTTTCACTCGCTTCGACAGTTCGCGCAGGACGTCTAAAACGAGTAACAGTCCCTCTCTGGAATCGACATTCGAAGGTCTGTGAATGGTCACCAAAGCAAAATCATCTTGATCGGCTTTGATGTCTTTGACAATGGTCGACTCCTGAATTTGACTCGAAAAAGCCACCAAGGTGTCAATCATCGTATTTCCCACAAAGGTCAATCCTGCCTCCGAGATTTTTTCGGATCTCAAATTTTCCAATCCAGAGTCTTCGGTGATAAAATGAATATCCGCTAAGATATCGGCCACCTTTCGGTTGTGTTCTTCGGGCATCTCACGGTCGTGGCTCCGTAATCCACTTTCAAGATGTGCCACGGCTACGCCGCATTTGTTTGCCGCGATAGCTGCCGCCAAAGTCGAGTTCACATCACCAACTACCACGACGATATCAGGCTTGGTAGATCTAAAGTAAGTTCCCAGTTTATCAATGGTCTCAGCTATTTGAGCAAAAGGCTCTCCCTGACCGACGTGAAGAAAGTGGTCGGGCCTCAAGCCGAATTGATCAAAAAATATGCTGGCCATTTTCTCGTCGTAATGCTGGCCCGTGTGCACGATTTCTAGCTCCAGACCATCATAAGTTGCAGCCACTTCTTTAAAGCGAGTCACTTTAATGAAGTTGGGGCGCGTACCCACGATGACGCAAATTCTTCGCTTATTTTGCATTGAGTTCGCTTTTTAACAAATCCGTTAGATCTGCGGTGATTTTAGAAAGGGAATGGCTATTGACCCAATCTTGATTTGGCTCAATTTCTTTTGACTGATCAATGGCTTTCATCAATTCCTTTGTCAATCGATCTTCGTGAATAAATTGTCCGAGTGATTTATTCTCAATCAATTCGCTCAAGTTACTTGGCTTACCGATTGCCAAAATAGGCTTTTGACAGGCAGCCAACTCATAGAGCTTGGTCAATCCATATCGTTTGCCTTCCGGCAAAAAAAGCAGTGAATACTTGGAAGCTTTCACTCGAGTAAAAAACTCTTTACTCGAAAGAGGAGGCAGGGCCTTGAAGAACTCGTTTTGAATCGAAGAGTCAACGAGACTTCCCGTGCGAATTTCGATTTTCAGTTCCTTGGCCTTAGCAAAAGCACTCAACTCAGCCAAGGCAGGTTCCAAGCCTTCGTAGATGGCGCCGCCATAAATCAGGTCGGGTGGATTCTCCACTTCGCCTTTGCTCTTCAAGTCATCATCATCGAAGAAATGCGGCAAAACCGAGAGCTTCTTCGCTTGATCGGGATGCCTTTGCTGCAGCTCCTCGATATTTTGAGGCCATGGCATGGTCACCAAATCGAAGGTATCGACCACTTTGGCTTCTTTCTCTTTTTCGATCTCCAACCTTTCGTTTGAAAGTGCGGAATAGCCAAAGGCCGAACCGTTGACCCAAGGGTCGCGCAAATCGGCCAATGAAAGTACATCGGGATGATTCTCCATTTCAATCGCAGCGAAATACAACAGATCAAACGGGGCACCCGTGGCAATGATTACATCGGGATTGAACTTCTCCATTCGTTGACTGAACAGAGATCGAAAAGCGAGTTGGTCCAATGCGGCCCGATCGTAAGGCGTACCTTTTGTCTTCAAGACCATTTTTCGCAAAGCCATGCGGTACCTCACTTTGTCGATCAAGCGAGCGGGTTGCATTTTCAGCGAAGCGGGAAATGAAGTTTTGAATCGAAATACGGGAATCCCGTCCACATCGGCAGTCCAAGAACTATCGGTCTCGGCGGGCATATCGGCAGAAATGACTTCCACCTCGATGCCAGAGCGCCTGAATTGTTTGGCAAATTTTGCCCAGCGCCTCCCGCCTATTCCGCCTTGTGGAGGAAAAGAATAAGCCACAATCAGGATGCGCTTGATTTCGGTCATTTTCTGATCTGCTCTACCAGTTTTGAGGTGCTATAGCCGTGGCTACGGTCGATGTAGACGATTCGCTTGATGGCATCGCCGGCCGTAATCGGCTTGCCCTCGTAATCGTCGCCGAGAAAACGCACGTGGTAATTTCCCGTCGACATAATCTCGGTCAACTCCTCCTCGGTTTGGTAATCAATAATTTCATCGACGTACTTGATCGATTCGAGCACCATGCGGCGCTCTTCCAAAGTGAAAAATGGCTTGCGCTTACCAGGGTTGATGGCCTCGTCAAAATTTTCGGAGCGATTGAGGGCCACGGTCAGGTGATCGCAGTGTGCCTTGCAGTCGTGCAGCATCAGCACGTGACCGGGATGGTACAAATCGAAAACTCCGCACGCAAAACCTCGAATCATCCCAAGACAGATTTGATGTAAGATTCCAAATCGTACTCCGGCTCCCAGCCCATTACGGCTTTGGCCTTGCTCACGTCAGAGTATGTTATTTCAGCTTCGCCCTCGCGTAGCGGAATGAATTCATATTCGTCCGAAATCATTTTTGCTAAATCGAGCACTGAGACAGTCCCCGAGGCGCCGATATTGAAAGCGGTGTTGAGTTTTTCGGGATGTACCGCCGCCATGTAGTTGGCTTTCGCCAAATCGTACACGTGAATGAAGTCGCGCTTCTGCGATCCATCACCCGTAATCAAGAGTGGTTGGTTCTGCTCCTTTCGGTAAAGAAAGATTCCCACCACCGAACTATAAGCATTGAACTTATTTTCGGGATTGAAACTGCGCGGCCCGAAAGGGTTGAAATACCTCAAATGGACAAAATCCAGAGGGTATCGCGTCGCCAGCATTTGAAAGTATTTTTCTCCTTCGTATTTCTGAAAAGCATAGGGACTCAAGCAATCCACTTTCTCCGTTTCGGGAGTCGGTATCAAATCGGGAGTACCGTAGATGGCGCTGGAAGAGCTATTGACGAATCGCGGAAAGTGATTATCGGCGATCATGAGCTCCACCAAGTGAATGGAAGCCAAAAGATTTTCTTTGATGTGTTCCGTCACCAACTCAAAGCTCGGCTGGATTCTGGGCAAAGCCGCCAAATGAAAAATCGTATCGTAAGGCTTTAATGAGTTAAGCAAAAAGAGCGAATCTTCGATCAGATTGAATCGTGGATTGTCCAAGTTCTCGGCCACATTCGACCGTCGGCCCGTGCTAAAGTTGTCTATTCCGTCGATCTCCCAATCTGTCTTTTCCAAAAGATAATCGAGCAAATTGGAACCGATAAATCCGGCTACACCTGTTATGAGAACTTTCTTCATTGGGCGATTTCATCTAGGATGACGTGGAGAATGACTTGGTGGTAGCACTCTACGATTCCGTAATTTTCGACGGTGGTTTGAAAGTTGACATCGCCCATTTGAGAGAGCTTATTGTCTTTCTTGAATCCCGAAAGCGTCATCACTTTTCCGCCTTTTGCTCGGTGCACATTTACCGCGTTCAAGATGTTGGCAGATTCGCCCGAAGAGCTAATGGCTACCAAGAGATCACCTTCCTGAAACGAAAAGTTGATCCATTCTTTCATGGCATTCTCGTAGCCGTAGTCGTTGGCAAAACAAGTAATCAAAGCTGCGTCGGTAAAACTCATCGTTGGCTTTCCGGCAATCTTCATGTAGTCTTCCATCATGTGGCTGCAGATGGCATTGCTGCCTCCGTTGCCGATGAAGATAACCCGCTTCGCTTGGCGAACCAAGTCCACGGATTGCTCCACACCTTTGGTGATTTCGGGATCGGCAAAGAATTCATCGAATGCCGTTTTATATGAACTGAGCTGCATGTTTTTTCAATTTTTCGAGGGTGACTTCTTCTTCATTGCACAGCCAGGTACACGAAAGGCTGGCGGCCAATGAAGGAACGGTCATCACGTCATTAACGTCTTCAAATTTTAATTCGGCGGCCAGGCAGGCAAAGGCGTAGAAGGTATCTCCCGCTCCGATGGTGTCGACGATTTGCCCTTTGAAGACATCTTGGTGAACATAGCTGGATCCATCGTAATAAACGGATCCGCGCTTGCCAAGAGTGAGAAATAATTTGTCGGCTCCGATCTCGTAGTTGTAGAGTTCCCTGATGGCATCTCTAGAGCTGAAATCAGTTTTTCGATTGACCTGAAGGCTGGCTTCACGCAAATCCATACACGCACTTTTCTTCGGAAAAGACTTCCACTTACTCATGCGGTTGTAGCCGTAATTATTGCTATTAGTTTGGGTCATGTAGTGGTACCGACCATTGACTTTGAGCTCATTGCAGAACCCGTGACCGAAATCGGCTACGATAACCACATCGTAATCATGGGTATTGACCTCAAGCGGCCCGAAATTCCCTTGATCAAATTTATTGATCTCTACATGCTTCTTGGCGTCGTCGGCATCGATGAGTCGTGTTTTTACGATTTCGTTTCCTGTATTCGTAAACACATCCACCTGCTTCACGAAATCGCGGAGGTGATTGGCTATAGCCGATGCACCACCCTGCTGCTCACGGCTGCGCCCGTCTTGATGGGCATACCGAAATACGGGACAGAAAGACTTCATGCTCTGGCCCTCGTACTTTACTTCGATGAACTTATCGACGATGGTCTCGCCTATTACACAGACTTTAAAGTCTTTCACCGCCTCTGAAAAGGAATTGATTTTATCTTCTAAACTCATTTCAATCTGCTAAAGAGTCCTCTTTTCGGTTTAAAATTAAGTGGATCTCCGAAGTGCTTTTGCCTGATTTTCATCAGATCGGTTTTCACCGGAAGGAGCGCTTCAGGCAGTGCAGCCCTCCATGCTCCAAACCCTTGCAAGTAGCGAAAGTAGTTGTTTTCAGAAAACTTGCCGCTAGCGGTAGCTGTAATGCTTTCGGGATTCAGGATTCGAACGTAAACCGACTCCTTGGGGTGAACGATATTTCGACCGCTGAAAAATATACGCCACGCTCTTGAATGATCGCAAGCGAAGAGATAATTCTCGACACTTCGGCTCCGCTCAGTGTCCGCACTCAGTGGTCGTGGATCATCTACTTTGGTCATGGCCTTTTCAAAATTCATAATGGCTGTATTCGGAATCCAGTCCCTTTTTTGACGAGAGGCGAGATCGGTAGCCAAATCGTAGAAGAAGTGCTTTCGGTCGTAGGCAATGTCGAAGTCGCGGTTGGCCAATTCATCAAAGACCATGGGGTTAATCAAATCATCGTCGTCGAGGCGCACGAGGTACTTGGCAAGTTGTGGCAACTTAGCCAACTGATCTCCTGCTTCTTTCAATTTCTCTTCTTTGGTGGTGCCTTCGCAAACGATCGTTTTAAAATGGGGATGAGTGATCTCTGCATCACCGAGGAGCCATACCACAAAACTCGATTCGAGCTGGGCCACTTGCTGAAAACAAAGCTTCTGCAAGTCCTTTCGAAGTGAAGCTTCTGCGAGATCGGGGCTGGTTGGAATGAGAAAAAGGTAGTCGAGCATGTGGAGCAGCGAAGGTCGGAATTATCAATCGATTATTGGGTTGATGTACCGAGAATTAAGCGTTCTCCTTCTCCACCGAAAATTTCTTCGCTTCCTTTTCTATCTCATCGAGGTTGAAAGCGTACTTCAGTGGTTTTCGGGTAAGGTTTTTTCGAAAGCGGAGGGTGTCGAATAATCCTTTGATGGGTGGCTCGCCGTTGAAGATGAGCAGCACGGGAGTGTTTACGTAGGCACCCATATGCACGGCACCTGAGTGTTGGGTGACGATGAGCTTGGCCTCGGCGCAAAACTTGAGGGTATCCGCATTATCGGCCGAGACTTTTACCTCGATGTTTCCATCGCCTTCTACCTGAGCACTGAGGGACGGATGACCGACCAAATAGACTTTTTCGAAATAGGGGCTCAAGCGGCGGGCGATTTCCAAATAATCCCAAGGGCCGCCATTGTTGGGTGTTACCTCTCCGCCTTTTTTGCGAGGAAAGATTACCACCGAATCGGTGGGGTTTTCGCCGTAGGCTTTCGCCAAGTTGTACTTGTGCTGACGGCCTTCGAGCTGCCAATTCCGCAAGCCGTGCCAGTAAAAGTCAGATCGGTCAATGTCCAAAAGCGGCATTCCGCTCGACTTGGCCTTTTTTCTCCAAGCGTCGATCACGGAGGCGACATCTTTAGGGACTTCATTCTGATTGGCGCTGGGCTTTATCTCACCAAAGAAATCGCGAAGCTCGGTGAAAGTCTCTACGATCGATTCTCCTTTTTCGTCTACCATGAAGGGCTTGTGCAGGCTCATACCGCAGTAGTGAATCTTCACCCCTTTCTTGTGGAGGTGCATGAGGAAAGGCAGATTGTGCAAAAGGAAATGTCCGAATTCCCCTTTGAAAGGGCCGTAAAAGCAGGCCTTTTCTTTGAGGGCTTTCTTGTAAAATCGATCCAGCGCCAGAGCGTACTTCTTGTACTCCATGCCAAAACCGACCTTTCCCTTCCAGTTCATCCTGTCTTGGATAAGTTCAATGGCAGTGGCATCAGTGCGGCTGATGTACTTCAACTCGGATCTACGGATGCCATATTTTTCCAGTACGGGAATCATTCTTTGAATAAACCTTTCTTCACGGCGTCGGGCCCAAATCGGGATTTGACGTCTTCCACAATTTTTTTAGGATCGTAAATATCGTAATTCGAAACCAATTCTCGCAAAGCTTCGGTCAGCCCCTTCCTACTTCCCTCTCTGAAAAGGATTCCATTGGTGGAATTGATAATTTCTCGGGTTCCATCGATATCGGAAGAGATGGCGGGAATGCCCCGAGCCATGGCTTCGATCACCACCACGCCGAAGGTCTCAGCGCGAGAAGCCAGCACGAACACATTCGACCGATCGAGGAGGTCTTTCACCTCATCGCGGTTGAGGTAACCTGGAATATCGACTTGAGTGGAAACACCTAGTTTCTTGGCCAAGTCAATCAAAGGTTGCTTGAGCTTTCCATCGCCGGCTATCACCAATCGGTAGTTCTCGTCTCCTCCAAAAGCTTCTGCGAAAGCTTCGATAATGAGGTCTTGCCGCTTCCGCGAATCCATGATGGCCACATTGCAAAAAACGAAAGGCTTCGTAGAGCGCGGCTTGGGATTTTCAACGAAGAAATCATCGGTAATGACATTGGGCACCAGCTCGAAAGGAACTTGAAAAATTCGCTCCATTTTTTCAACATAAGCGCCTGTCACGGCAAAGCGTCGCTCTACGTTTTTGACGAACTTTTTTCTTTCCTCATCGGTGTCAAATGGATTGGCACAAGGGAAAACACCTGCTTCGATATTCGGGGAATTCTCCATGTACCAAATGGGAAGATCAAATTTCTCGGAGAGGTGGTGTGAGATGTAGGTATAATCGAAAATCCCATGGTGAAAAATCACGTCAGGCTTGCCGTGAACAGAAATGTAAGCTTTGAGATTCTTAACGGAAGCACTGAGTATGTTCCCTTTCCTTTCGGCAATGGGATCTCGAGAATAACGGAGCGGACGCTTGTGAACAGCCAGATTTTCGATGAAAGTGATGTCACCCCTTTTTCGAAAGTTCAGGAGTTTCGATTTATCAAAACCTGCCTTTACATAGTTTCCAAAAGTTGTTTCACCATTGAGCATGATGGCGCATTTGCAGCCACGCGATTGCAAAGCCAAAAGGTGAAGCTCTACAAAGGTTCCCTCAGAGGTGGTAGGAGAAGGATACCAAGAGCTGATAAAGAGCACGTGTGGTTTATCCTGCATAATCGGCGAGGGTAACTTTGCAGTAGGTTTTGCTCGGGTAGAAGATCAAATCGCCAAGGTGAGAACGGTAAAACTTCTCCAAGGCACGCTGCGCTTTAGGCAGGCGATTCCATTTCATATTGTGCTTAAAGCGAATGTACTTGACGCCAAGTTTGTAGCGGTTTTCATCAACCAGATTTCTGTCCTTGGCCGCTTGCCAATACTCCAAGCCACACTCGCGTGCCTCCTTACCCAACTCACCGATATGCCAACGCATCATTTGGGCTAGGTCGAGCAAATATCTCGAGAGCAATAATTTCTTTTCTTCTCCCAATTTCCCCGCTTTTTCGAGTAGTTCAGCGTGATGCAAAATCATTTCAAATCGAAATTGAAAATGCTCAACCGTTTGTGATTGAAGACGCGGAAGACTGTGAACCTCTTGGCGATAAAAAACATCGGGTTCAACATGGAAATACTTGTAAGAAAAATCAGCTATTAAAGCTCTGACATGAAGGTCGTAATCTTGCTGACTATGGAGGCTATCATCAAATCCACCCAGCTCATCGAGAACGGATTTTTTCCAAATGGGTCCTGCTATCAGCCATACGATATCTCGATTGAGAAACCGATTCAAAGGTGTCTCGTCCGTAGGAATATTGCAAATGATGTCGCTATCGCCGAGTTTGGTGTGAAAGAGCCCCATAGGATAAACGGCGTAATCCAATTCAGGATTTGCCCGCATGGTCTTGACTCTCCTCTCCAGACAGTCGGGAGTGAGCAAGTCATCGCTATCGAGGAACATGACGTATTCCCCTTTGGCGGAAGCCAGACCTTGATTGCGGCAAGATGATGCTCCTTTTTTTCCCTGATTTTGCTGATAGATGACCCGTTCGTCAATCACCGACAGATTCTTGGCGAGCTCGTCGCTGCCGTCTGTCGAGAAATCGTCGACGAAGAGGAGCTCCCAATCGAGCATGGTTTGCCCCATGACAGATCGGATGCAATCTTCTACGAATTGACCCTTATTAAAATTTGGGGTGATAATGGAAACAATGGGTTTGCTCATCGAGTGGGCGCAAAAATATTCATTCTCGGCCACTTGGCACGTAGTAGTCCAAATGGTTTTTCACGGGCAGACCGACTACTGTTTTGAGGAAATACTGCACTTTGGGAATTTTCCAAAAGTCAGAACTCGTTTTCATGACGAAAAGTGCTGCTTTGAAATCAGCCAGTTTGCGGCTTAGCGCTGATTTTTTTGACAAGAGTCGATTCTCCTCATAGTGGTATTTGAGGTAGAGATCGAGCAGAATGCGTTGGACGGATTCGGGCTGATCTTCTGATTTGGCCCAAGCCATTAGCATGGCTGCCATGAGCACTTTGTCGGTGGCGGTGCGCTCGCTCACCGAAGTGGTGTTTCTGCCATCTACCGTTCTCAAAGCCACCACTTTCTTCAGGTCTCCGCAGTAGATTTTATGGGTGAGAACAAGCCTGGCCAGCCATTCGGTGTCCTCTCCTATTTCGAGTCGTTCGGAGAAACCACCGGTGTCTCTTACAGCGTGAGATTTGACGGTAAGGCCACAAACGGAGAAGTGACCGTTTTTGCCGAAAGGCTCCATCTCGTGAAAAACCTCACCGGGATCGACGTGGATTCGGAGCATGGTCACTTGATCACTCCCCTCCTGCCCGAGCGCCTCAAAAACGCCATCGGCATCGGGATGTGTGGTGAAGACTTCGCGAGTGTGCACAAAGCGATTTGGCATCATGTAGTCGTCGGCATCCAAGAAAGCGAGAAATGGTTGGGTGGCATTTTTGATTCCGAGATTGCGAGCTGCACCTGCTCCCAGTCGCCCGCCGTTGGAGTGTAGCAGGCACTTCACTCGTGAGTCATTTGCAAAGATATTCTGAACCAAAGTCGCTCCATCGTCGTCTGATCCGTCGTCGATTACCAAGACTTCGGCGGTCTCGGGTTGGCTCAATGCACTCTCGACAGCACGCTTGACAAAGCGCGCCTGATTGTACAGAGGGATGATTACCGAAACTTTCAAGATATTTGGAACTTTACTTCAGACAAATATAAGATGGCTGAGAAACCGAAAGAAAAGGTTTTTTGCATTGGATTGAACAAGACAGGAACTACTTCATTGGAGAAGTTCATGGAGATTCATGAATTTTCTTGCGGCGATCAAGTAAAAGGTGAGTTGCTTTTAAGTGATTTTTCTGCGGGAAACTTCCAAGCTATCCTCGATTTTTGTGATTCGGCCGATTTTTTTCAAGACCTACCCTTCAGTGCTCCGAATTGCTATAAAATTTTGCTGACCGCTTATCCCGACGCAAAGTATATTTTAACGGTTCGAGATAATGCTGATGTTTGGTATGATTCCTTGGTTCGTTTTCACGAAAGCGTTTTCGGTAAACCGCTGACCAAGGAATTGTTGATGAGTGTAAAGTACCGATACGTGGGCTTTGCTTGGGAAGCGAATCGAGCGCTGTACAATAGCCCCGAAGGAGATCCATACAATCGTGATAGCTTGATCGAAACATACAACACGCATCGCTCTGAAGTTATTGATGCTTTTGAAAATCGCAAGAACCTCTTGGTACTGAATGTGGGAGAAGAGAAAGCCTTGTCGAAGCTTTCAGTATTTCTAGAAATTGAGCCAATGATCGATGAAATGCCTTGGCTAAACAAAACGGTGAAAGCATGAGAATACCGGTGACGAAACCCTTTTTGCCGTCGAAAGAGCGCTACAAGGAAATAGTGGATCAGATTTGGGACAGCCAATGGCTGACCAACAACGGCGTATTTCTGCAGCGATTCGAAAAAGAGTTAGAGCTATTCTTGGGTTCGAGTCACACTTCGGTGGTGACCAGCGGAACAATGGCCCTTCAATTGGCATTGAAAACGTTGGAGCCGGGAGGTGAAATTATCACGAGTCCGTTTTCGTATGTGGCTACTACATCGGCTATTGTTTGGGAAGGCTTCACTCCGATATTCGCCGATGTTGAAGCAGATTCGCTTTGCATCGATCCGTCAGAAGTCGAAAAGAAAATCACGAGTAAAACTAAGGCCATTCTGGCGACGCACGTTTACGGAAACCCTTGCAAGATTGATGAGTTGGAGCGTATTTCGTCAGTTTACGGAATTCAGCTATTCTTTGACGGAGCGCATGCATTTGGTACGAAATACAATGACAAGTCAGTACTGGAATATGGAGATATTTCCGTTCTCAGCTTTCACGCCACCAAGCTTTTTCACACCGTAAATGGAGGAGCAGTCTTTTGTAAATCGGCAACAGGAAAAGAAAAAATCGATCGGTTTAGAAATTTTGGTCACGTCGGTGTCAATGAGTTTGACGGTGTAGGCATTAATGGTAAAATGTGCGAATTCCACTCGGCGATGGGGCTTCTCAATTTGGAAGTAGCCGATGGGCTAATCGCTAAAAGAAGGGAGCAGTGGCACTTTTACCGCAAGGGAATCGAAGGCAGTGAATTGGGAACAATTTCACTTAGTGATGAAGGCGGATACAATGGCGCTTATTTTCCCGTGATATTCTCGAATTACTCGAAATTGCAAAAAGCTATAGATTTAGCCACGGAAAAAGGCATTGAACTGAGAAGGTATTTCAATCCTTCGCTTAATAAACTGGACTACGTTGATTACCAATCATGCCCAATAAGCGAGGATATTTCAGAGAGAATTTGCTGTCTGCCTCAATACCACGATTTGACCAATAAAGAACAAAGTGAAGTACTAGAATTAATCTTGTCCATATGAGTGAACCCTTAGTTTCAGTTATCGTTTTGACTTACAATCACGAGCGATTTATCAAATCTTGTCTGGAAGGAATTCTGAATCAGGATTACGAGAACCTCGAGTTGATCGTATGCGATGACTTTTCTGAGGACAAGACTTGGGAGATCATTGAATCCATTGACTACGAAAAGGGCAGAATAAGATCTTTTAGAAATAAAGAGAATCTCGGGCCTTCCAAGAATTTTGTATTTGCGTTAGAACAATGCAAAGGTGACTTTATAGCCCTTTGCGAAGGTGATGATCTTTGGACAAATTCTTCCAAACTCACACTGCAGATGGAAGGAATGAATGCTGATTCGAGCGTTTCATTGGTGTATGCGGATTACTCGAAAATTGACGACTCAGGAAAAGAAATAGCTGTGAAAGTGCTGGAAGAGCAGCCCGCAAAGTTCGAATTGAAAGACATGCTATCCAAGCATGGCCCTGCCACAAATTCTATCGTGATTCGAAAGAGTGCTTTTCCAAAAAAATTTCCGAGCACCTTTTTTGAAGTTCTCAATCCAGATGTTTTTATCATCGGATTTGGACTTTATTCAGGAAGGCCACACTATGTCAATAAAGTGCTCTCAGCTCATCGTGAACATGACGCGGGCATTTGGACTTCGCTCGATCGATTTGAGCGTGGGCTCATTCGCTATTCCACTTTGGTCAAATTCTACCAAGCCATCGGCGATCGGCAATTGGAGAAAGAAGCTTTGCAGCTTTTTGAACGCCAAGTTATTTTGGCCAGAGAGAAAGATCGCGAAGTGTTTCAGCAATTTTTTGATGAGCTACCGATCAGTCGCAGGTGGGCGCTGGGTTTGAAGTGGGCTTACGCGAATATAAAAGGGTGAAAAAAATTTCCTTTGGATAATCAGAAATTTACAATTTAACTGTTCTCACAAAGAATCATTGTTCTCTTTCTGTTCTTTTCCCTTAGAAGAAAAGAACCAAAACTAAGCGGAGCGACCTCATGAACACCTTATAAAAAATGGACATAAGTGAATAAATCATTTGTTTTCCCAAGGTGTGTCTTCGGTCGCTTCTGAAAAAATAAGCGCCCTCTCGACACGCTCATTCAAATTATTCGCTCCCTGCGGTGGTCTGCATAATTTGCCTTGAGCTGCACTGTGGGAAAACCTTGAGAATTCAACGGGCATCGAGCCCGATGAATTTCATTAAGATCGTGACTCGCTTCGTTCAGTTCATTATTAACATCTCCAAAATATTTGATGTTTTAGCAAGATTCTGTTGGTCTAGTTCTTGAATTCATAAGACTGTCTAACTCAATCCTAAAGAATAATCCAACTTGGAATTAACGCTTTTCTGTCCTGAGCTTCTTTTCCAAATTCAGCATTCCTGATTTTCGCGGTTTGATGGTTCGGCAGGGAGTCCCTCTGGCAATTACGCCGCTTGGAATATCTCGATTTACCAAGGCCAAGGCCGAAATGGCCGAACCTGCTCCGATGCTAACTCCGGGGAGTATAACCGCACCCGCTCCTACGATAACGTGTTTTCCCAGCTCAACGGGTTTTGAAATAACATTAGTGTATTGCTCTGGAACCGTGGGGTTGGTCATAAAATCACCCGAGTAATCGTCGCTGCTCGAGTAGATCGATACGCGTCCCGATAATCCGGAGAAGTCATTCATCTTGATGGATGCTCTACCAATGAGGGAACAATGCGTGGCGATATGCACATAGCTGCCGATATCGAAAGGCTGATCAGAAGGGCTAATGACGACAAAATCGTCAATTCGCACATTTTTTCCCAAGGAAATCAGATGAGCATTGTAGATGGAGCACTTATTGGAAACAAGAACGTTTTCGCCCAATTTGGCAAAACCGATTTCATTCAATTCAGCTTCTGAGAGATAAGCCATCAGTCTTTTCCTTGATCATCGCCATAGCCTCGACCATAGCCGTAGCCATATCCGTAACCATAACCATAGCGGTATGCATATCGGCTATAATAACTTCTCCAGCGCTGTGCTTTCACATTATTCAAGATCAAAGCGGTATGGCTCAACTTATTCGCCTCAACGATTTCTTCCAGGTGGCGCACACCTCCGCGGGTCGCTTTCTCGGTATTCATAACAAACATTCCCACATCCACATGGCGCATCAATACCATCGAATCGGAAATCAACATCAACGGAGGAGTATCTACGATGATGTAGTCGTAATCCTTCTTCAATTCATTTAGAAGCTCTTCGACTTTCGGGCTAAGAACCAATTCAGAGGCATTGGGGGGAATAGGGCCGGCAGTAATCACGTCAAGGTTCTCCAATTTTGTATGTTGGATAATTTCGTCCTTGGTGTTCTTTGAAACGATGTAAGTGGATAGACCTCTCTCATTTAACAATCCGAGAGATCGATGCACCTTCGGTTTATGCATGTCAAAATCCAGGAGCAAAACTCTCTTGTGGGCACTGGCAATAATGGCTGCGATATTCACTGAGCAGAAAGTTTTTCCCTCACCCGGATGTAGACTTGTAACAAGCATAAGCCTACTACCGGGGGCATCGCTGAAATACTGGAGATTTGTTCGGATACTCCTAAAGGCCTCCGCCACATTTGACCGTGTATTCGTAGAAACCACTAAGCGTTCATCAACACCCACATCGGTGCCCGGCACGCCACCAAGAATAGGTAGGTGAGAAATTTGTTTGAGCTCGCGGGTGTTCTGAATTCGATCGAAGAAAACCATTCGAACAAAGGCGATGACCAATGCTATGAATAATCCAATTGCCAATGCATAGTAGACTATACGGTCCTTCTCAGGACCAACGATTCCGACACCTCGACCTATCTCAATGATGCTAACCTCGGGCACAATAGCTGCACGAGCGATCACCGTATTCGCTTTTTTCTCGAGAAGGTAAATGAACATCTTCTCATTTACGTCCAGGTTTCTCTCTATATTCAGAAGCTCACGTTGAGACTCCGGCAATCTTCGCAATAAGTTTTCGTAGTAGGATATCTCCTTTTTCACATCCTTCATGCGGTCGGCCATGGCACTGCGCAGGTTGTTGATGTAAATCAGAATATTCGACCGAAGGTTTTGCATTGTTTCAGCGGCACGATCCGATCCGGGGCTTCCATCTTTGTAATCAAATGTAGCCTGTGATTTCTGTACTTCCAGATTGTACAGCTCCCTCAAGGAACCTTGGAGAAATTCATCCTCAGTGATGTATAAAGCCGGTGGAAGAATCTTCGTGTTCTCCTTACTACTGATCAGGTAATTTTCCAGCGATTCAAGCGACTCCAGCTTCATGTTGATCTGCCGTTTCTCCGACTCAAACCCGAGGAGTTTTTCAAAAAACTGAGCCTGCTCTCGCGAAAGATCAAGGATGTCTTGCTGCTCTTTGTAAGATTCCAGATTGGTCTCAATCGAGTCCAAAATCCCCGTGATACCGCTCAACTGACGATCTATGTAATCGAGGGTGTTTTTGTTGAGATCGATTTGAGACTGAATAGTGTAATCGATGTAAGTCTCGGAAAGAGAGTCGAGAAAAGTCTTTGCTTTCAGCTCCAATTCGTCGCGCATGGAGATCACAAGAATACTCGTATTCTCTTCGTTTCCGATCCTCAAGTTGCTCTTGTACTTACTGATCAGAAAGTTCTTGCTGTTGACCACAAATCGGTAATCGTTGTTCTTCAGTTGATCGAATGTCTCATCACTTAAAAGACTATTTCGATCGAGACGAAGCAGGTAATCAGACTCAATGATGTCTTCGTTGAATTTATGCTGTCGCTCTATCTGCTCACCATTCTTTTCAAAGATCAGCACGAATTCCTCTTTATTGAGAATGCGCACATCGAAAGGAACACCAAACAGAGCACCGTCTGATTCGACCAATTTAATGTCGACATCAAAGGCGTCGATATTGGGAATCTCAGTTGTTTTTACCCGACCTACGATGTAGTAAGAGACTTGAAAGTCGAGCTTTTCGAGTGTCCTCGAAATCAAATCATGAGACTGCAGGACTCTGATCTGATTGGTAATTTGACTTACTCCCGAACCATACCCCGTCAGGTTTCTATAGATCTGACTTTGGTATTCAGTACCCGTTCCGGAGCCCAATAAAATCTGCGTCTTCGCTCCGTACTCATCGGGCAAACGATGTGCATAGATATAAGCCCCAATTCCCGCTAAAACGGGAACGACGAGAAGGATCAAGATGTTCTTTGAAAGAAACTTAAGGACTACCAGCAGGTCGTCAGTATCAATGATGTTGGTCTTCTTTTCGGCCATGCACCTATTTGGAGATAAGCTACAAAGGTAAAATTTAGCCGATTGCAGAAAACCTCTCTATCGAAGGAAAAGAAATTATATTCGTCGCGATGCTTTTCAATAGCTTCCAATTTTTAGTATTTCTGGTAATAGCCTTCAGCGCTTATTGGCTATTCTTCCATCGCCACCGTGCCTTGAGAAATAGCTTTTTGTTGGTATCCAGCTATCTTTTCTATGGTTGGTGGGACTACCGGTTTCTTGGTTTGATCGCTTTCAGTACGCTGGCAGATTTCGCGGTTGGACAGGCCATATTCAAGTCTGAGCAGGCCTCTAAACGCAAAATTCTTTTGGCCACGAGCCTACTCGTGAACCTAGGACTATTGGGCTATTTCAAATACGCCAATTTCTTTGTTGACAGCTTTGCAGACTTTAGTCGAAGTGTGCTTGGCTTGGAACCAAATGTGTCAAGTCTTGCGATAATTCTTCCTGTTGGGATCAGCTTCTACACCTTTCAAACGCTGAGCTACACCATTGACATTTATCGAAAACGACTCGAACCGACAAAAAATCTCGTTGAGTTCGCAGCTTTCGTTTCCTTCTTTCCGCAGCTTGTGGCAGGGCCGATCGAAAGAGCATCGAATCTACTGCCTCAATTCAAAGAAAAAAAGAGTTTTCGATACGAAGACGGTAGCGAAGGAATGCGCCTCATCGTCTGGGGGCTTTTCAAAAAAACCGTCATCGCCGACAATTGCGCACCTTATGTCAATGAGATTTTTTCGAACTATCAAGACCAGCCTGCCGCGGTTTTATTCATGGGAGCCGTTCTTTTCGCTTTTCAGATCTACGGCGATTTCTCGGGTTATTCCGATATCGCCATCGGTACCGCACGGCTTTTCGGCTTTCGCCTGATGACGAATTTTAACTACCCTTATTTCTCTAGAGATGTAGCGGAATTCTGGCGGCGGTGGCACATTTCGCTGAGTACCTGGTTTCGTGATTACCTCTACATTCCACTTGGCGGAAGCCGAAGGAACATGAATAGAACCCTGCTGAATGTCTTCATCATTTTTGTAGTGAGTGGATTTTGGCATGGAGCCGATTGGACTTTTATCGTTTGGGGTGGCCTGCATGCACTATTCATTATGCCGGTCGTAGCCTTGGGCCTCAACAGAAAACACTTGGCCGAAGAGCGCACAACCATTCCCAAAATCACCGAAATCGCTCAGATGGGACTCACCTTTTTCTTGGTTTGCCTGGCTTGGGTTTTCTTCCGGGCACCATCTGTTAATGTGGCGGGTGATTACCTCCTTGGAATGATTCAGCGTCCGCAGCTTCCCGAAAATTTTTACTTCTTCTCACCTTGGCTGTTGGGCTTGATCGGATTCATGCTAATCTCAGAGTGGCTGGGGAAAAACCACAGCCCTGAACGGTGGATGGAAAAAATCCCCAAATGGGGCAGGTATGCTTTTTACCTGCTGCTATTTGGCCTTTGGTTTCTCTTTGCGTCTTCCGAAAAACAAGAGTTTATCTACTTCCAGTTTTGAAAAGGTTTTTGATCCGTATCGCTATTTGGGGGGCGCTGCTAGCAGTAACATTTGGAATTGTGATAGCTTACCATGCGGGGCCGCGCACAGATTATTTCTACAATCGCTTTACTCAACCAAAAGCCCGAAATCTCATCTTGGGTTCTTCGCGTGCTGCTCAAGGAATCAATCCTGCAGAATTGGATGAGGAAGGTTCCGTCGAGTTTTTCAACTATTCCTTTACCAATTACAATTCGCCCTATGGTCAATGCTACTTTGCTGCGGCGAAAAAGAAGTTTCTGGAAAAGAATGGTGCTGTCACCATTTTAGAAGTCAACCCCTTTACCTTGAGTAACTATCGAAAAAACATGAAGGGCGACGAGGAGATTTTTGAAGAATGTGAAACGGCCCCTTCCAATATGTGGATGATAGACGCCGACCCCAATTTTGAATACATCATCCGAAACTATTCTGATGACCTGCGCACACTCACAGGCATCAAGCCTCGACCCTATGCCATCTACCTTCACGACGATGGCTGGCTAGAGATTGAAATGCCCTTTGATACCGCATATTTCAAAGAAAACACTGAAGATAAAGTCAGGAATTACAATGAACTCGTTCCAAAAATGAAGCCTTCCACCGAGAGATGGAAGGCTTTGAATGAAACAGTTGCCTATTTCAAAAAATACGGAGAAGTCTTTTTGGTTCGTGTCCCGGTTTCTCCTGAAATGGAGGAGATCGAAAAAAATTACTACCCCTCTTTTGATTCAGACGTAATGGCTTTCGCCAACGGCAATAGCATTGAATTTCTCAACTACTTTGATTTGAACGACTCGCTCTATTTCACGGATGGAAATCATCTCCATCGAGAGTCGGCTCGAAGATTCTCGAAGATTCTTGGAGAGGATATAAAAACCTCCCTGCATCAATAATTTAATACCGGTTGCAAAGAGTTCTCAGAGAAAATTTACGAGCAGAGCGCTTTTTTGAGACCGCAGAGTTTCGCAGTCGCCATCAATTGAGAAAAACAGATCTCAAAAAGAATAGCCCTGTTAGTCTAGTTTCTCAAGAAGAGATACGATATAGTCCTCTTTCGAAGTAGCAGAACCTTCAACGAATTTTCCATCTTTAAAAATGGCGAAAAACGGAAGGTTGTCAACGCCTGCAGCTTTTCGAGCTACCTCGTTCTGCTCGGCATTGGCTTCCAGAAAAGAAATTCCGGTAAATCTTTCATCGTCAGAAAGCCTTCTATACTTTGGAGCAATCAATTTGCATGATCCACACCAATCGGCATAGTATTTTACGACTGCCTTATTATTGCTTTCCATTACAGCATTGAAGTCTTCTTGAGTGATATTTTGTACGCTCATAATATTCGTATTTTGTGCTCTGCAAAGATAAGTCGACTATCGACTATGAAAATATTATTTCCATAGATATTTATTATGAGGTCTTTTCCAAATCCTTTGCCCGGTCCCAATAAACATCCATTTCTTCAAGCGTCATGTCGCCCATACTCTTCCCATCTTTGGCCGATTCTACTTCCAGATATTGAAACCTGCTGATGAATTTTCTATTGGCTCGTTCTAAGGCGTCGTCAGGATTTACATCCAAAAAGCGCGCATAATTGATCAGGGAAAAAAGCACGTCTCCGAACTCACTTTCGATGCGATCGGTTTTTTGATCTACCTCTACTTTCAGTTCTTGAATTTCTTCCTGAACCTTCTCCCAAACCTGATCGGCATTGTCCCAATCAAACCCAACGCCACGCGCTTTATCTTGAATTCTCCCTGCTTTCACCAAAGAAGGAAGCGATTTTGGCACTCCTTCTAAAACCGATTTCTTTCCTTCTTTCAATTTGAGTTTTTCCCAATTGGCTTTCACCTCTTCCTCGTCCTTTACCTCAACGTCGCCGTATATATGCGGATGCCGGTGAATCAGCTTTTCACACACGCCATTAAGGACGTCAGCTACATCAAATGCTCCCTTTTCGCTTCCAATCTTGGAGTAAAAAACCATGTGGAGCATCAAGTCTCCCAACTCCTTCTTAACCTCCTCAAGATCGCCATCAATTATCGCATCCGATAACTCATACATCTCTTCTATACTCAAGTGTCTGAGCGATTCCATGGTTTGCTTTCGGTCCCAAGGACATTTCTCTCGCAACTCATCCATGATGGTCAGTAAACGCTCAAAAGCTTTCAATTTTTCTTCCATTGGGGCTATTTTAATGCAAAAGTAGGGATTTCATTATGGCAAATTTCAGGTGAAAAAACTTACTTGAAAGCTATTACATTTGGCGTCGTGGCAAGACTTGCACTCTTTTTTCTGTTAATCACATTCTCTACACAAGCCCAACAGACTTCGTGGGATATTGAGGCTACTGCTCTTGCCGGGGTTCTATTGCCACATCACGAGGATATGCTCTACCTTAGGGATGGACACGTTCTTGGTGGAGAAATAAGCTTGACCAAAAGAACGGACGGTAGTAAAGATTGGCACCATCGCTATTTTTTTCCTCGATGGGGATTTAGTGTAAACGGCTACGATCTCGGATCTCAATACATGGGAAATGGCTATGCGGGAAGGGTTTTCTTCGATCTCCCTATGACGGAAAAGAGAAATTTCTTTTTGAAATTATCTATCGGTGCGGGCTGGATCGAAAAGCCATTTGAAGCTGATGAAAACACGCGAAATTCAGCGATAGGTTCTCATCTCAATGCGGCCCTCGGACTTGAGGCTCATTTCAATTTGAAGCTCGGCGAAAAATGGGCGTTCAGACCAGGCATTGGCATTCACCACTATTCGAATGGGGCCTCGAAAATGCCAAATTCAGGAATAAACCTTGGCTTGATACGAATGGCATTTATGTATCAGTTTGCCCCTCAGCCTTTACCCGAATTGAAAATACCCGAGTATACACCAACAAAAGCAAACTTAATCGTCGGCGTATCCGGAGGCATGAAAGAGATTAAGCCGATCGGTGGAAAGAAATACGGCGTCATCAATGTTTTCGGAATTTACCAAAAGCGGATATCCGGTAAATCTTCATTTGGAGGTGAGCTTGGGGTAAATTACAATGAGAGTCTGCAATACGCTAATGACCAGGCAGATCAGGACAATCCGGATTCAAAGGATAATTTCAGACCTTACATTGCGGGAATCTACCAACTGCATTTTGATCCACTGTCGATAAGATTGAGTTTGGGTGGCTACATTGCGCCGCGCTATACCGATGACGGACTCATCTTTCTGCGGTATCACTTGGTTTATGATCTTGATCGAGTACAATTCTTTGCGGGATTGAAATCGCATTACGCGAAAGCGGATAATATCGAAATAGGACTAGCCTATAGACTGAAATGAGAAAAGTCGTCATCATATCGCTATTGTTAATCACTGCTAGTTGTGGCAAGGAAAATCGCTGGGATTGCTTCAAGTCTTATGGAGATAAAACAACCGAGACTCGGACTCTTGGTGAATTTGACTCAGTTTTTCTAGAGAGCAATATTGATGTAGAATACCACTATTCAACCGATTATCTAATAGAAGTTGTTTTTGGTGATAATATCATTGAACACATCAAAACCGATGTAGAGGATGGTGAGTTGAAAATTTCGAACGAGACAACTTGCAATTGGGTAAGAGACTTGAGCAAGCGTCCGCTTGCCAAAATCTACGCCCCTACCCTTGCATACATGGAAAACAGATGCTCCGGTGACATTACATTCGTGGACACGCTGTACTCAGATGAATTCATTTACGAGCAATGGGAAAGCAACGGAGTGGCGAATTTCTTGGTAGAAAATGATCTAACCATTGTTAAAATGCACGTGGGATACTGTGACGTAACGATAAGTGGAAACACAGGCCAAGCCGAGTTTTACTCTGCCTCTGTAGGAAGACTTAGAGCGCGCAATTTAATTAGCCCTATAACGCTCAGTAACAATACTTCTATTCAAGACATGGAGCTCTATGCGGCTGATTACCTGTACGCGGAGATTAATCTTAATGGTGACATAAGGTACGCCGGAGAACCAGAGGAGATTGATGAAAACATCTCGGGCTCCGGAATGCTTTCACCTCTCTGAATTCTTAACTACCACTTTTCAAACTCACTTTGTATCTTTGCCGAAAGTTTAAATCATGATTAAGCTCGTATTTCTTACTGTAGGACTTTTAGCCTTAGCTTTTGCAGGAATTGCTATCAAAATTCTGGTTAAAAAAGACGGACAATTTGCCGGAACTTGCGCGAGCAACAACCCTCTTGTACAGCAAGAAGGAGCTTCATGTGGTGTGTGCGGCGCACGCCCCGAAGAGCAGTGCCGAAAAGACGATTAAAGATTTTCCAGCGCTTTTTTCAAGCCTTCGCTTGTATAAGTTATTACCTCACCTTCTTCATCATAAATCAAGAACACCTCGAGATTCATTTCGGGGTGTGAAGCCAAGAACTCCTTGGTTTCCTCCACTCCCATTACCATGAACGCTGTGGCAAAGGCATCCGCATTCGTGCAATTGGATGCCATAACCGTTGCGCTAAGCAAATTGTGATTTACCGGCTCACCCGTTGATGGATCAATGGTATGAGAATACTTCCTCCCATCTTTTTCGTAGAATTTTCGATAGCTCCCTGAAGTGGCCAATGCCGCATTATTTAACGTTACGATTGCCTCGAGCCGTCGGTTTTGCGAAGTAGAACTTGGCTTGTCCACTCCTATTCGCCAGTATTCTTCATTCTCGTTTTTTCCTGCCGCTTTTACCTCACCTCCGATCTCGACCATATAATCCGCAATACCTTCACTTTCAAGGAAATCGCTAACAACATCAACCGAATAGCCTTGAGCGATGCCATTAACATCCATTTGGTGTCCCTGATACTTTACGAAAAGGATACTCTCAGAACTCTCATCGGCGATGATTTGAAAATCGTAATTGACAAAATCCCTAAGCGAGTCAAGGTTTTCTCCTGCATTCAGTTCACCTCCGTCAGGACCAAAACCCCAAGCCCTAACCAAAGGCATGATCATGGGCTGGAAGGCTCCTTGGGTCATATCGTGAACTTCTCTTCCTCTGAAGAAGACAGTCAAAAAATGGTCGTCAGCAACCAATATGGATTCGGTACCATTGAATTCAGTTAATACAGATTCATCCACCCAAGCTGATAATGAAAGATCAATTTGACGCAAAATTGAATCAATCTGCGATTTTTCAACCTGCACTTCTCCTGAATATTTAATGGAATAGGTAGTGCCTTGAGCCTCGCCTTGAATCAATTGGACATCAGTATTTTCCACCTTTTGAGTTTGTGGACTATCGCAGGAATAAAGCAGAAGAATGGCGGATAAAATAAAAAGAGTGGAGTATTTCATCTGAATGTTGGCTCTCTAGTCCTCAACTAATACCTTAGAGGATTGTTAGAAGTTCAAAGGTATATCATATGTCAAAAAGCCGCGCCAAAACCTTGGCCGAATTAAAAGCCACGGGATACGAGCCCAAAAACATTAAGGATGAGATCAGGGAAAATCTGATCGAAAAACTCAAGACGGGAGAGCCCGTTTTTGAAGGTGTCCTTGGTTACGAAAAAACGGTATTCCCCGAAGTTGAAAGGGCCATTTTATCGAGGCATAACATAAATTTCCTCGGTCTTCGCGGTCAAGCGAAAACGCGCATGGCAAGACAGCTCGTGCAGCTTTTGGACGAATACATCCCAATCGTTAAAGGCTCCGTAATTCACGATGATCCATTGCGACCCATTTCCAACTATTCGAAAGATATTATCGAGAAGCAAGGTGATGAAACGCTTATTGACTGGGTACATCGCGATGAGCGCTACACTGAGAAATTGGCAACACCCGACGTTACAGTCGCCGATCTGATTGGTGACGTTGACCCTATCAAAGCTGCTAATCTCAAATTGGATTATGCTGATGAGCGTGTGATTCACTTCGGGTTGATCCCCAGATCACATCGCGGAATATTCGTCATTAACGAATTACCTGATTTGCAACCCAGAATTCAAGTGGCTCTTTTCAATATTTTGCAAGAAGGAGATATTCAAATCCGAGGGTTTAAATTGAGATTGCCTTTGGACGTGATGTTTGTGTTTACGGCCAATCCGGAAGACTATACAAACCGTGGTGCTATTATCACACCGCTGAAGGATAGAATTCAGAGCCAGATATTGACGCACTATCCCAAGGACATTGAGATCTCAGCTTCCATCACTAAGCAAGAGGCGAAGCTAACCGACGAGCAGAAGAAAACCGTCGAAATCCCAGACCTGGTTGCAAAAATTATTGAGCAGTTGGCCGTAGAAGCTAGGAATAGCGAATATGTAGATCAAAAAAGTGGTGTATCAGCAAGACTCACCATCTCGGCTTACGAGAACATTGCCAGCGCTGTGGAAAGAAGGATTTTGATCAATGGCGAGGCAAAGGGTCGAGCACGAATTGGTGACCTATTAGGCATTCTACCTTCTATTACCGGAAAGGTCGAGTTGGTATATGAAGGCGAACAGGAAGGAGCAAAAAATGTGGCGTTCAGCCTTATGGGAAAAGCCATCCGCAGTCTCTTTGCACAATATTTCCCCGACCCTGAATTGGCCAAGCGCCGAAAAAACGAACCGAATCCCTACGAAAAGGTAATCGGATGGTTTGGCAAAAACGACTTGGAACTTGAGGCCGATTTTACTGAAAAGGAATACAAGGCCAAGTTGAATGAAATTCCTGACTTGGATAAGATATCGGCAAAGTATAATCCGAATGTGAACGAAGAAGATAAACTCTTGCTCATGGAATTCATTCTACATGGATTAGCTGAATATTCGATGCTTAGCAAAAACGTAATGGAAGAAGGGCTTTCGTTTTCCGACTTGTTCAGTAGCGTATTCAGCATGGACGATTACGACGAGCAAGACAATATTTGATGAAACGCCGATTGATAGGTCTAGCTTGGGTCACACTTTTGGGTTTCCCACTGATAGGCTGGCTCTTGCTATACTTTTTTCGCGATGAACCTTTACAACTCATTTTCAGAAGTTCATCGTCGATTCCATTGCAAGTTGTTATTGGTCTCATCTCGGGCACTCTTCTTGGCTTAGCCGCAAAGTGGCTTATCACCAGGCCCTTTCTAAACCAAGTCGGGATCAAGTACGGCCGGATTATCCAAAATTTTGGTATTTCAACAGCGGGTATTTGGTTCGTCTCATTCTGTGCCGGTTTTGGAGAGGAACTCCTTTTTAGAGGAGCCATTCAGCCATTAATCGGAATTTGGGTCACAGCCTTTGTTTTTGTTGCGATACATGGATACCTCGATCCGAGAGATTGGAAGATCTCAGTTTATGGAATATTCATGACGTTAGCCATTGCAGCTCTTGGTTATCTCACCGAATACTTTGGAATATGGACTGCTGCGACCGCTCATATGATGATAGATGTAGTGTTGTTTTATTACCTTACTCGGTTGAAGATTCAACCCGAAAATATTTACCAAGTTGATTCACATGAATTCTAATTTCCTTCTTTTTCTTCTTTTTTTCTTTCTACTCACCTCGTGTGATGCCCAAGTGAATACCTCTCCTGATGATCCCTACCAAACTTCTCATCCTGAGTCTTTCGCCAACTACTGGTACTCGGGTGAAGCAGAGTTGAATAGGTATGAGTTAGATCAAATGCGATACGGCGAGGTGAGAAAAGGCGAAGCGGTTATGATTTTCGTAACAGAAGATTTCCTTCCTGATGATCAGGTTAAAAAGGAATTTGGCGATAAGCCGGCAACAAGCATCTTGAAAATTAACTTCCTTAAAAAATTCATTACGGGCATCTATGATTATTCGACTATGACCAGTGCTTTCACTCCGATCGAATTTAGAAAGTTTCCCTCTACGCTAAAGGTCACGTTTTCGTCGCAAGATTGGTGTGGACAGGTATTTGGACAAATGAATTTTAAAGATCGAAAGCTAAATTTTCAAACTCGATCCTACTTCCAGGCAGAAGGAGACGAGGACTTGTCTTTTGATGCGACATATATCGAAGATGACATTTGGAATAGAATGAGATTGGAACCTCAAACATTGCCTTTGGGTAAGATTGAGATGGTGCCATCCATGGAATATTTGCGGCTCAAACACAAAGAGGTAAAATCCTACCTATGCGAGGCAAATCTTTTTCTTCAAGTAAATGACGATAAGTCGGGTGAAGAATTTTATTCCTACCAATTGACATACCCCGAGCTTGACAGGAAGCTCATTGTTAATTGCGAAAGCCGCTTCCCTTTTAGGATTTTGGGTTGGAAAGAAATATGGAATGCTTCTTCCGGTAATCCTCAAGTCACTGAAGCGAGACTCACCGAAACGATGAAAAAACCCTATTGGGCTCTCAATTCTGAAAAAGAAAAAGCCCTAAGAGATTCCTTAGGGCTCGACTACCGAATAGATCGATAAGTTAATTCGGAAGATATTCTTTATCCAATTTCGAAAGAAACAACCATATTTTCCCACATCATGGTTACTACTCCGCCTTCAGAAACCCGGAACATCAGTCTTTCCTGACTGTCTTTGTTCATCTGAGATTTCACGGTAAAACGATGAACGTCTTTGGATTCATCGTAGTTGTATGCGCCCCATTGATCCCATTCACTGTTTAAGATTATTGTCCATTCGTCCTTACCGGGAATGGTAAATAGCGCATATTTTCCAGCAGGGACCAACTTTCCACCAATCTTCATGTCTTTTTCTAACATAATCGTAGTGGCCTCATTGGCTCCCGTTCTCCATATTTTTCCATAAGGAACAAGTTCTCCCCATATCACTCTATCTTTTACCGCAGGGGAAGAGTAGTCAATGGTCACTTTCCCCGAAGCCAATGTAGCTTCAGCCGTTTTTGGCGGACTAGGCCTGTCTGCTTTATCTTGAGCGCTCAATGAAGTTCCTACAAAAAGGAAGGCTATAAATAGTAAGCTGATTGTTTGAATTCTTTTCATGATTTTCTGAATTAGATGATTTAGTCTGTGCTTATTCTGTGTACGTCGTTATTGTCTTGTTCAATTATGTCTTTGACTTCTTCAATTCGTTTGGCAACAATAGCCATTTCTCGATGACCGTTTTTTATCAGCCAATTAAAGGAGGCTTGGTTTCCGTCGCCTGTCATGGCCACATGGGCCAAAACGTCAAATTTATACTTCTTTAGCCATTCGACGGCATCTTTCTTTCCTTCTGCACCAGCGATGGTAGCGGCCAAATGCTGATGGCCATTTTCCAAAAGCCATTTGAGCGCATCATCTTTGTTGTTTAGCGCAAAAACAAAAACGTTTAATTCAGGATAACCGTTGGTCGCGAGCCAATCCCTTATTTTTTTGTTACCACCAATGGCCTCGGCCCAAGCCACAAGAATCTTCGCTGGATAAGATGTTTTCAATATCGACGTGATTTTGTCTATTTTTCGGCTCATCTAAAATTGTACCAAATGCAGTATTCGGAACCGATGTTTAAAGATAAGGTTTTAAAAGACAAAACAATTGTGATAACGGGGGGAGGAACAGGACTCGGAAGGAGTATGTCAACTTACTTTTCTCAACTCGGCGCTAACGTAGTCATTACCAGTAGAAAGCTAGATGTTCTTGAAAAAACGGCTGAAGAAATTTCAGCAGAAACAGGAGGGCGAGTGCTAGCTGTAGCTTGTGATGTTAGAAAAGAAGATGAAGTAAAAGCATTACTTGATGCCACGCTCAAAGAGTTCGGAGCGGTGCACGGTCTGTTGAATAATGCTGCCGGTAACTTTATAAGCCCGACTGAAAGACTGAGCCCTAAGGCATTTAGTGTTATCATCGATATTGTATTAAAAGGTACGATCAATTGCACGATGACCTTTGGTAAGCACTGGATAGAGCAGAAATCACCCGCCACAGTGCTGAATATTGTTACTACCTACGCTTCAACAGGTTCAGGTTTCGTAGTTCCTTCTGCCTGCGCCAAAGCGGGTGTACTCGCCATGACCAGAAGCTTGGCAGTAGAATGGGCCAAATACAAGATTAGATTTAATGCGATTGCTCCTGGCCCGTTTCCAACAAAAGGAGCTTGGGAGAGATTAGTCCCTGCCCCACTGAAGGAAAAAATTGCCCTTGAAAAGCGCATTCCGTTAAAGAGAATGGGAGAGCACCAAGAGCTATCAAATCTCGCAGCCTACCTCATGAGCGATTTCGCGGCTTACATGAATGGTGAAGTTGTTACAATCGATGGAGGCGAATGGCTGCAGGGTGCAGGACAGTTCAATCAACTAGAAGCTGTACCAAACGAGATGTGGGATGCAATCGAGCAACACATTCGTTCCCAAAAGGGCAGTTAGGCGGATTATTTTCCATCCAGCAATCCTGTTAAAGTGTCAAAATTGGTCGTAACCATATAGCCTGAAAGGCAGTAAAAGGTCATGAATCCTGCAAATCTGATTCATGACAACAAGACTACTTTGGACATCCCTTTTCTTATTGATATTTAGCGTTTTACCAGCACAAAATAGTACTGAAAATCCGCTATCCTCTATCGAAAATGAACATTCACATGAGCAGTGCGCTCATAGTAGCATCCATGAAAAGCTCATGGACACGAATGAGGCATATCGACAGGAGCAGTTGAATAGAGAAGCTTCACTAGAGCAGCTTATTCTGGATACCAGAGCGGGTTTAGTTCCAAAATCGGATGAGATTCTTACCATTCCGGTTGTTGTACATATCATACATGATGGAGACGCACTTGGAACAGGTTCTAATATTTCAGATGAACAAATCTGGAGCGCCATCAATGGACTCAATGAAGATTACCGTAAGATGGCCGGAACAAATGGTGACGGCGAAGGTGCAGATATAGAGGTTGAATTTTGCTTGGCACAAAGAGACCCTGATGGAAATGCCCACTCAGGAATAAACCGCGTGAGCGGTTGTTCAGTTACAGACTATTGTTCAGAAGGAATCACGGCGGGACAAGGGCAAGGGGCAAACGAGATGGATGTTAAAAATCTCTCACGCTGGCCTAACCAAGATTACTACAACATCTGGGTGGTGACCGAAATTGAAAACAACAATGGAGGTTCAGGGATTCAGGGTTATGCCTATTTCCCAACAACTTCGCCGGTAGACGGTACTGTGCTCTTGTACAATGCTTTCGGAACCACCGGAAACCTCAAATCATACACAAACATGAACCGTACACTAACTCACGAGCTAGGTCACGGTTTTGCACTTTTCCACACTTTCCAAGGTGGTAGTTGTGATGAATCAAATTGCGATTTGCAAGGAGATAGAGTTTGTGACACCCCTCCTACCGTATTAAATTCAAGCTGTTCCAATGCCGCTTGCAGCGGAAATCAGCAAGTGGAAAATTACATGGATTATACAAGCCAGACCTGTAAGGACATGTTTACGGAAGGTCAAAAAGAACGCATGCGACTTTCGATCCAGAACTCAAGGGGTAATCTACTCAATTCCAATGCCTGTGAACCTGTAGTTCCGATTGTGGCTGACGCCGCAATAACTGAGATTTCAGAGCCATCGGGAAGCTCTTGTACTTCAATAATCCAACCTATTGTCACACTTTCAAACTTAGGTTCGACCACGCTTTCGAATGTTAACATCCGATATCGCACTGAGGGTCCATGGGAAAACTTTGCTTGGACGGGACTACTCGGACCTGATCAAAGCACGGTGATTATCCTTCCTGAGTATGACGGAGGCTGGGGTTCTAAAACTCTTGAGGTACAAACACAAAACCCTAACGGAACAAGTGATAGTAATCCGTCGAATAACGGAACAACTTCAGATTATCTAGCCATTGAATCCGCTAATACCGCAACAGTAAATATTACACTAGACGTTTTAGGAGGCCAGACCACTTGGTTGATTAGAGATTTAAACAATAATATACTCGCCGAGGGCGGACCCTATGGAAACTTTCAAAGCGGTCAAGTTGAAACAGCTTCAGTCTGTCTTCTCGATGGTTGCTATGAATTTGTGATGATGGATGCTGTTGGCAATGGAATATGTTGCTTTAACGGGAATGGATCATATGAGGTGCTTGATCAAGATGGAAATGTACTGGCTAGTGGAGCCGAATTCGAAGATGAAGAAATCACTGAATTCTGTTTTAGCTCAGGAGGAAACGCACCTGTAGCATCTTTCAACGCAGTCAATACAAATCCTTGCATTGGCGAATCGGTTTCATTTTCGAATGCATCATCAGGTAGTATTGATGGTCATGAATGGCAATTCTTTGGAGGGACTCCACTTACATTTTCGCAAGCCAACCCAGGATCGATCACCTATAATACCGCAGGTGTTTATGATGTAAGTCTAACCGTTTCAAATGCTTTTGGTGAAGACACTCAACTCAGACAAGATTATATCACAGTTTCGGTCAATTCCACCTGGTATGCAGATGCAGACGGTGATGGACATGGCGATCCGAACAGTAGTCTTCAAGCTTGCACTCAACCAAATGGATACGTTAGTGAGCCTGACGACTGCAATGATGGAAATGGATCCACTTGGGATGATTGTTATGACTGCTTGGGAATGATGAATGGTACCGCAGTTTTAGACAATTGTGGCGATTGTGACTCAAACCCCAACAATGACTGCGTGCAAGACTGCGCAGGAACATGGGGCGGAAATGCTTCGGTAGATAATTGTGGGGTTTGTGATGCAAACCCCAATAATGACTGCGTACAAGACTGTGCAGGTACGTGGGGAGGAAGTGCATACGAAGACAACTGTGGTACTTGCGATTCAAATCCTGCGAACGATTGTGTACAAGACTGTGCAGGCATTTGGGGTGGAACAGCCTACTTCGATGAATGTGGCGTATGCGATGACATAGCTGAAAACGACTGTATTCCTTGTGATGACGTGCTTATAGAATTGGTAAGTGTCACAAATCCATCATGTTTTGGATCAGCCGATGGGTCTATCCAAATCGAGTTGACTACAAACGAAGCTGTTTTCGAACTTATTTGGAACAACGGCTCTTCAGAAACGACAATTTCCAACCTTGAAGCCGGAATCTATCAAGCCACTTTATCGCAAGGCGATTGTTCAGCGTTCATTGAAATCACTCTGGAGGATCCTGCACCACTTAATATGAGCTTTACCGCTATCATTCCCGATGATTGTGATGCTGATGGAACAGGCGCATGCACGATAGTCGTAGAAGGTGGTCAAGCTCCGTATAGTCTGTTTTATGGAAACACTCAACTAAGTCAAACTTCCTTTTCAAATCTATCAGGTGGTTTGTATGAGCTTTCAGCATCAGATGCAAACGGATGTTCAACAAGTGGAGAAGTCTTTATTGAGACAATTGGATGCGATACATTGGTAACGTCACAACTAAGTGATGCCTTCTGCAATAGTACGGGATCAATAGCAACGGAAATAACTGCAACAGCAGTAGGCGATGCGAACGGTTATGAGTGGGAATTCACTGCAAGTGAAGCAGAACCCATTATCATTACTACTTCGAGCAACGCCATTAATTTATTGAGCTTTCCTCAAATAGAAACCGAAGTCCAATACGCTATCCGAGTGAGAGGAACAAATGAGAACATTCCGTCTTACTTTGGAGAAGAATGCACCTATCTCGCTACTATTGATCGCCCTGATCTAGTAGTAGAAAACTGCGAAAACACCGTAGTAGATTTTGGAGCAGTTTTGAATTCAACATTTTACGGTTATGCTGAAAACTATGAGTTCCGATTCGAAGACACGGAGTCAAGCGAGCGAATATACCTCTACACTGAAACGGGACAAGTAAGTATCGCTGAAGATTCAGGATTGATTTCAGGAAAAGAATATCTGACTTCTATACGGCTTAATTACAATGGAATTTGGGGTAGCTATGGTGAAATATGTTTGATTGTAATACCGGCTTACACCCAGTCTACATCACTAACTGAGGAGTTTTGCAACAACTTAGAATTAAATTTTGCAAACGTGCAATTGGAACTGCAACCTATTCGAGGAGCGTCCGTATACCAAACCATCTTTGCTAATTCCGAAACAAACTTTAGAGATACCCTTGAACACGAAACTCATTTCATCACAGCAAGTCAGCTCTCAAACCTTGATACCAAATTGGTTTATCAAACTACTTCCAGAGCACTTGTTTCAGGTGAATGGATTCCTTGGGGAACGCAATGCGAATTCGGCTTTAGCAACGACGTTTATAGCCTCAACATTATGTTATATCCAAACCCTTTAAAATCAGGTTCAGAATTGAGCATTGTTACTAAAGGAAACTGGAAAAATCTGACCTTAACAGTTAGAGACATGATGGGGAGACCATTAAAGATAATAACCAAAGACTTTGAACATTTAGTGCCTGGAACAATCACCATTCCGCGAAAAGCCAAAGGAATGTATATGATAACCGCGACACATGCCAAGCAGGTAGTTTCAAAGAAGTTGATAGTGCAATAGATCATTTAAGATATAGTTTAAGGGGAGAAGTCGCTGTTCGGTCATTTATGATCGGCAGCGGCTTTGCCTTTTTAGAGCACATCCCTTCTCTTCATGAATTTTCTGATTATAGCCTAGCCGCTACAAAAGCAAAAAAAATTTATCTCCTAAAAAAGCATCCCTCAACTTTTATCCTCGTCTTTTTTGTGTTCACCTCTATTATGTCGTAAATTGACGAAATAGTTTGAATTAACCATTCAGTAACCAAATTTTAAAAGATGAATAAGATGTCTACGCTTTGGCGCACAACACTCTATGTCTGTGCGATTCTTTTAGGAATTAGTTCAACCGGCTACTCGCAATGCGACCCGGGAGAAACTGCCTATGAAATTACGTTAGCTCCCGGAGGGAGTTTTATTGGAGAAAGAAGTTGGGAGATCGTCCC